>JBBDMD010000099.1:0-2859 GCA_040878515.1 Balneolaceae bacterium
ATTTGTAAGATTCTTCTTTTTCACAACGTTAACAACCATATCATCTGCCCTGTTGTTCAGGCCGACTACCTGTCCGGTATACACAGGATCAGTAGGCTCAACAAAAAATTGTCCCCGGTCCTGAAGGCCTTCCAACGCGTAGGGAGTTACTTCACCTTTTTCAAGTGAAATCAATGCTCCGCGGCTTCTTCCAGGTATCTCACCTGCATACTGGCCATATTCCAGAAATTGCTGGTGCATGATCCCAGTTCCCCGGGTTTCGGTAAGCATTTCACCCCTGAATCCAATCAGTCCACGTGAAGGTACTTTAAATTCTATGCGATTATTCTCTCCTTCCTGAACCATAGAGGTCATGATTCCCTTCCTTTTTTGCAGATTATCAATCACCTTGTTGCTGTAGTCTATACTAACGTCTACAATAACCTCTTCAAAGGGCTCATGTAAATCTCCATCTATCTCCTTATAGAGTACTTCAGGCCGGGAAACTGCAAATTCGAAACCTTCTCTTCTCATTGTCTCAATCAAAATGGACAACTGGAGTTCTCCCCTTCCCGCTACACGAAATATATCAGGGTTTTCTGTTTGTTGAACATGAATAGAAACATTTGTTCTGATCTCTTTATTTAACCGGTCTTTAATCATGTTTGATGTAACATAATCTCCTTCCAGTCCTGCAAAGGGAGAGTTATTTACGCGAAAATACATCGCCATTGTAGGCTGATCGATATCAAAATATTCGATGGGAACGGGATCAGAAATATCGGTTAAGGTGTCCCCAATCCCTACAGCATCGTAGCCGGCCATTGCAAAAATATCACCCGCTTGCCCCTCTTCAACTGCCTCGCGGCTCAAGCCCGAAAACGTATACAATTTTGTGGCTTTACCTTTTGCTTTCTGCTTTCCCTTCCGGTCCATCAGAACAATATCCTGTCCAACTTTAATGGTCCCTTGTTCCACCCTGCCAACAGCAATACGTCCTACATAATCATTCCAGTCAACACTACTTACAAGCATTTTAAAGGGTGCGTCATTAATCTGTTTGGGAGATGGTATATGTTCTATAATTTTATCAAACAGTGGCGATAAATCTACATTCTCGTCATCCAGATTTGTTTTAGCAATCCCATCAATTCCTATTGCATATAAAACCGGAAAGTCTAGCTGATCATCATCTGCATTTAAAGTTACAAAAAGGTCAAAAATCTCATTTAATACAGCATCAGGCCGGGCATCTTTCCGGTCAATCTTGTTGATCAATACAATAGGCTGGTACCCTAGTTCAAGTGATTTTCTGAGAACAAACTTCGTCTGTGGCAGCGGGCCTTCAGCAGCATCCACCAGCAGTATCACACCATTCACCATTTTAAGAATACGTTCCACTTCCCCGCCAAAGTCAGCATGGCCTGGAGTATCCACTATATTAATTTTAGTTCCATTCCACATAACAGCTGTGTTTTTGGAACTGATCGTAATTCCCTTCTCTTTTTCGAGATCACCTGAGTCCATCACTCTCTCTTCTATCTGCTGGTTTTCCCTGAATGTACCGCTCTGTCGAAGCATTTGGTCCACAAGCGTGGTTTTACCGTGATCAACATGGGCAATAATGGCGATGTTTCTAATATCTTGTATCATAATGTGTAGTATACTTAATCGCATGCCGACTAAAATTTACTGTCAACAAGCGAATATTCTTTTATAGTAATTGAAATGTAAAAATGGACAGCCTTTAAGATACGGTTAATTTTGTGAAATTCTGTATTATTTCTATATGACTATTTTAAACCGATATCATCGGTTTCTCTACATAAACTTCATTTCTGTTGAAGGTTGACTATGGAAAACGCATGTAAAGACTAAATAGCATAGCTTTTACTTTCATTTTAAACTAAAACCCGTAAATTGATATTGTTACAGAAAAGGAGGAATAGACAAATTCAGTAAGAGATATAAATGTAATCAATCATTTGTAAAGATTGTCTGCAATTTTAATCAATTGCAGACAACATTAGGTTTACCGGACTAAATAATTATTCACAGTCTAAATTTATGAACTCATCGCAATCTGCTACTTTTTAATGAATTACTCAGAAAGCTGCCAGATGTCAACACGGTTCAAATCTATATAAGGCACAGCCACTTGTCGCCTTTGTGTGTCCAGGCCAATATCGGCAGGCCGGCCCGGTACATGTATCCCAATATGATCTTCCCCTTCATGTATAAAATGAAGAGTTGAATCGACCTGGCTGGCGGTGATTAAATAACCGTCCAGAAATTCAATACCATCAAAGTTGCCACCGCCTTGAGCTTCAGCATAATCCGCAAATCCCGGATCTTCGTCAGTTAACCTGTAAAAGGTTTGTCCGCTATTCCATGGTGCCAATACCAGCGTGTTTTCCGTATCAATTCCAATACCATTTGGCGGATAAGGAAGAGAATCAACGATCACAGAAGGAGATCCGTTCTCAATTCGGTATACAACAGATGTTCCGGTATCTGTAACGTATAGATTTCCATCTTCTCCCTGAACGATATCATTTAAAAACCCGGGTTCCAGTTCCGTGAAATCAACAAACTCAACCTGTTCACCGGTCATTCTGTTAAATCCGTGAACACCATCAGCATCAGCCGCCCAGAGTATCTCTCCCGTAATGTACATCCCGCGCGGTGCATGCATCGGGTTAGCATCGGTTCCGGTCATAAATTGCATCGATTCCACAGTTCCATCAGTTAATACTCTGGATATAAATCCGTTTGCATCACGTTCATTGCCTCCGCCATTAAAATTGGATACAAAATAGAGGTCCTGATCCGGATCATATCGAACGGCTTCAGGCCCCGAGAATCCATCAATACTAACTA
>JBBDMD010000099.1:2959-5278 GCA_040878515.1 Balneolaceae bacterium
AAAAAACTGTACTATCGATCATGCTGTCCCCCTATATTTTAATAATTCCGGAAATATAACATGCGTTTTTATACCTGCCGCAGAGAGGCTTGTATCACATCATCATCACTATTACTTTATTCACACAGGAACTCTCTGAACATAACTAAAAATTGTTCAATTAAATTTAATATAGATACAACAATATATGGCCTTCTATCCAACTAATTTTCCAATGTTATTGCGTGTACTATCCCTGATTTTTTTCATACTATTATTCAATATAGCGGCATCTGCTCAAAAAAGTCCTGTAACTGCCGAAAATGCAGAATTGATTCAGATATCGGACGATTTTTCATTTACAGAAGGCCCTGCCACCGATGCGGATGGAAATGTATTCTTTACCGATCAGCCAAATAACAAAATCTGGAAATACAGTGTTGATGGTAACCTGACTCTTTTTATGGATAATGCCGGCAGATCTAACGGAATGTATTTTGATCAATCCGGCAACCTTTTAACCTGTGCGGATGAGAAGGGAGAACTATGGTCCATCAGTCCGGAAAAAGAAGTGACGGTGCTTGTAAAAGATTTCAAAGGGAAACGGCTGAACGGGCCCAATGATTTGTGGATAGATCCTGATGGGGGTGTTTACTTCACTGATCCATATTATCAGCGCGATTATTGGGAACGAACAGAAAAAGAGATTGAAGAAGAACGGGTTTATTATCTCTCCCCCGACAGGCAGAGTGTGTTTATTGTAGCCGATGATCTTGTTAAACCAAATGGCCTCATAGGCACACCGGATGGCAAAACCCTATATGTTGCAGATAGCGGCGGCCGTAAAACATATTCCTACACTGTGAATACGGATGGAAGTTTATCCGGTAAAGCACTTTTTACAGAGATGGGATCAGACGGCATGACTCTCGACAACCATGGCAACGTATATCTGACCGGGAGAGGAGTCACTGTTTTTAATGATTCCGGGACTCAAATTGATCATATTCCTGTACCTCAAGGCTGGACAGCCAATGTCACATTTGGCGGTCCTGATAAACAGATGCTGTTTATTACTGCGGGCACCTCAGTCTTTAAACTTGATATGAAGGTGAAAGGATCCTGAATTTCAAAAAGTCTTCGACAATATTTAAACCCTAAAATTTTACTTACAATGGATTTAAAATTAACAGATCAGCGTTTTATTGTTTGCGGAGCCAGTAGTGGTTTTGGAGAGGCAATTGCCAGAAAATTATTAATTGAAGGAGCCCGTGTGGTACTTGTTGCACGGCGCGGCGACCAGCTTCTTGAAAAATTCCAACATTTCTCCAGTCAAACTGAAATTATCGATGGAAGCCTGATCTACAGTGAAACCCTCGATAAGATTGAAAAAGCTGCAAAAAAAGATACTACCCATGGAATCCTGTTTAATGCAGGTGGCCCGCCAACAGGAACCCCGCTCCAGACAGACATGAAAGACTGGGATGCCGCCTGGCAGCTTGTGATGCGATGGAAAATTGACCTGGCCCTTCGGATTGCACCGGTTTTGGTGGATAAAGAGTATGGAAGAATGCTTTTTATCGAAAGTAAATCAGTGAAGGAACCCCTTCCTGCCCTCACGTTAAGTAATGCATTTCGCGCCGGGGTTGTTGGATTTGCCAAAACCCTCTCAGCAGAAGTTGCTCCAAAAGGTGTGACTGTTAATGTTATTGCACCTGGAGCGCATGATACACCTGCAATTGAACGTATCATTAATTATAACAGCGATATGAAAGGGATCTCTGTTGATAAAGCCAGAAAGGAGATTGAAAACAATATCCCGGTTGGACGGCTCGGTAAGGCAGAAGAGTTCGCTTCATTAGCTGTTTGGCTTCTCTCTTCTGAAAGTGCATATGTTACAGGACAAACCCTTAGTCATGACGGTGGAGCAATTTCCGGAATATTCGGATAAATGACTGATAATTTCATTATGGTCAATTTTCAAAAAAAGATAACTCTTTCTCCAAAACCACGGGGCTTTCATCTGATCACCGATGAAATTCTGAAGAAAATACCGGGTTTATCGGATGTTAAAACAGGGATTGCTCATATTTTTATTCAGCATACAAGTGCCGGCCTCACAATTAATGAAAATGCTGATCCTTCAGTACGGCGTGATTTCGAAACTCATTTCAACAGAATGGTCCCTGAAGATACATCTCTTTTTGAGCATACCCTGGAAGGCTCTGACGATATGACTTCGCACCTGAAAAGTTCAATTTTAGGACATTCAGTATCCATTCCGATTACAGACGGGAAATTTAACCTGGGTACCTGGCAGGGAATTTATCTGTGTGAACA
>JBBDMD010000100.1:0-5270 GCA_040878515.1 Balneolaceae bacterium
TTACATGGGGTATTACCAACCGGTTTAACTGGAATAACATTGATTTCAGTTTCTTCATCCAGGGAGTTGAAGGCAGGGAGATATTGAACCTCACTGCAAGACACCTTAAAAATGGTGAAGCTAACTTTGGATCCTATGCAGTTCTGAACGATCGCTGGAGATCTCAGGAAAATCCCGGAAACGGCAAACATCCAAAAGCTGAACGTACTTCAGGCGGAAATAATAATCGAGCTTCATCTTACCAGGTGGAAGACGGTTCTTACGTTAAGCTGAAAAATATCACGCTTGGATATAATCTGCCGCAGGATATTGTCAGTAATTTTGCCAGAAACGTACGCTTGTACGGGTCGGTAACAAATGTGGCCATCTGGACTGATTATATTGGTTTTAATCCGGAAGTAAATCTGCAGCCGGGCAGCGGTTTAACACCCGGTGAGGATTATGGAGCGTATCCACTATCCAGAGCCTTCCAGGTTGGCATCGACATCTCCTTTTAATCCTACTTATGAAATTAATGGTGAAAACTATGAATAAACTTAAAACACTAGTACTGGTAATACCGGTATTGATACTTGCAGTTTCGTGCGGGGAGGATTTCACAATTCTCGCTCCTCAATCGGAACGAAATGTTGAGAACTTTTACAGGACAGACACCGATTTTATCACAAGCATTAACGGTGCCTATGCAGGCCTTGCCGGTGATAAAGCATACGGCAGAAATTATATGCTTCTGCTTGAAATGCGGTCAGACAACACCGAAAACGATGGCGGTGCGACCGGCCTGGCTGAATCATTTCAGCGATTAGACCGGTTCAATGAGCTGACAACAGCTACCGAGCTGGAGGATACCTGGGCCGGCGGATATGAAATCATTGCCAGAACGAATACGATTTTGAATCGTCTTCAGGATGCCTCACTCGACAATCCCGCACTGGGAGACCGAATTCGGGGTGAAGCACTCTTTATCCGGTCGCTGGTTTATTACAACCTGGCCGTATCTTTCGGTAATATTGCCCTGCAGCTGGATGAAGTAACCACTCCAAATGTGGAAATTAACCAGGTTTCTGCTGATGTGATTTATGATACGATAGCTGATGACCTGGCTGAAGCAGCAAATCTGCTGCCAGACTCTTATTCCGGTGCAGATATCGGACGTGCCACAAGTGGTGCGGCTTCAACACTTCTGGGCCTCGTTCACTTAACGAATGGAGAAAACGGGGAAGCAGAAACAGCACTCCGAAGTGTGGTTCAGTCGAATCAGTATGAATTGATACCAGATTATACTGATATATGGGGAGTTGAAAATGCCAACAATGAAGAATCCATATTTGAGATTCAGTATAAATCAGGCGGGCAGGGCACAGGAAGTCCGTTTACCGAGTACTACTCTCCGGACCAATCAATTTCCGGTGGCGTGGGCGGCGGTAATGCACCACAGCTGATACCGCTGGATCTTGAGTCTTCTTATGATACAGCAGATGAAAGACTGAATACCATTGAAATAGCAGATGATGATGGAGAACCATATCTCAACAAGTACGACGGTACACAGTTTGCTGCATTTGACGGTGATAATAACTTTATTGTCTTCAGGTATGCAGATGTTCTGTTGATGCTTGCTGAAGCAATTGGAGACAGCCAGGAAGCGATCGACCTGATCGATGAAGTGAGAGAAAGAGCCGGACTGACAACATCCGTTGCAGACCTGCCCGGAACCTTTTCTGAAAAACTTCTTGCTGAACGTAAGCGTGAATTTGTTGGAGAAAATAAGCGATGGCCTGATCTTTTACGATTTGGTGTAGCACCGCAGGTAATGGCAGATTTTCTCTCCGATGAAGGGATTACGGCTTCTGATGTTCGATTACTGTATCCAATTCCTCAGCGTGAACTGGATGCCGCACCGGGTGAATTTGAACAAAACCCTCTCTAAGCAGATTATTTGAAAAATGCACCGTCAACAAGGCGGTGCATTTTTATTACTCAAATGAAACGGATAATATTGAGAGAATAGGTGAAGTAAATTTCATCTATTTTTCAACTAAACGAAACTAACATTAGACAAACTCTATGAAATACTTACTAACTTTAATTTTGTTGATGTTTACATCTGCGGGTATTGCAAATGCACAAATTAATTCTTCGGATGATACGCCCCTTCGGGTAATCGCTATTTTTGCCCATCCGGATGATGCCGATGTAAAAATGGGTGGTACTGCAACGATGATGGCCAGAATGGGACATGAGGTTAAATTTTTATCTCTTACCAATGGCGATGCCGGCCACCATGAAGAAGGCGGCGGGATGCTGGGAAAACGGCGGCGTGCCGAAGCAAAAGAAGCGGCACGGCGGTATGGAATTTCCGAATATGAAGTATTCGATAACCATGACGGTGAATTGCTGCCTGAACTGCACATCCGGATGGATGTTATCCGTGCTATCCGCGAATGGAATGCTGATGTGGTTCTAGGATTACGTCCCAACGATTATCATCCCGATCACAGAAATGCCGGGAAGCTGGTTGTAGATGCATCTTACATGGTAATTGTGCCCAATGTAGCCCCTGATACGGAACCATTGCCCAACAACCCTGTCTTTTTCTATATGCAGGATGGTTTTCAAAAACCGAATCCTTTCAGCCATGATGTGGTAATAGGAATTGATGAAGCAGTTGACACAAAACTGGCCGGCCTGGATGCACACACTTCACAAATGTATGAGTGGCTTCCATGGACATCACACAGCCTCGACGAAGTACCTGAAGATCCGGATGCAAGATTGGAATGGCTGCGGCAACGATGGATTAATCGGCCCATGTCTGAAGAGCAGCGGGAAGGGTTAAAAAAATGGTATAGCACTGAGAAAGCAGAAGATTTCAGATTTGCTGAATCTTTTGAAATCGCTGAATATGGAAAACGGCCCACTGAAGAAGAAATTAAAATGATATTTCCAATGCTTCAATAGCAATGGTCTTCATAACGTACCAAAACCGGGTGGCGTGATGTCAGCCGGTTTTTTCTTGCCAATAGATCACATCAACTATAGACAACTCTATCAGATTCTTCATTTGGAGTACAGACCATGCTGAACCAACCCCCAATTATTGGAATTGATCTTGGAGCAACTAATCTGCGAGTGGGTTTAGTTGAAAAGGGTAAATTAGTAAACCTCGTAAAAAAGAATCTTCCCGAAGATAAATCGGTAATGTCGATTGTAACCGAGATGTGCAATATGATCGAAAGAGTAGATCAGGATGCAGAAAAAGTGGGAATCGGTGTTCCCAGCGTTGTAGACTCCGAAGAGGGAATTGTTTATGATGTTCAGAATATTCCCGGATGGGAAAAAGTGCATCTCAAAGACCTGATCGAGGAAAAAACAGGGAAAAAAGTATATCTGAATAACGATGCGAACTGTTTTGCGCTCGGGGAATCCATCTTTGGTGATGGAAAGGGTAAAAATAACCTGATCGGCCTGATTATTGGGACGGGATTTGCAGGTGGTATTATCATCAACGGTAAAATTTATGAAGGAAAAAATTGTGGTGCCGGTGAATTTGGCATGATTCCATATAAACAATCGATCCTTGAACATTACTGCAGCGGGCAGTTTTTTAGCAGGCTTGTGGGAGTAAGTGGTGAGGAAATTTACGAAAAAGCAATGAATGATGATCCTACCTCAAAAAAACTATTTTACGAATTTGGCGGACATGTGGCTGAAGCTATAAAAATAGTTCTCTATACATACGATCCCGAATCCATTATACTCGGGGGTTCTGTAAGTGCAACGTATTCACTGTTTAGGGAAGGGTTTGAAAGGGAATTAAAAAGTTTTGGGTTTCCAAACTCTCTGAAAAATGTTGAAATATCTGTTTCTAAAACCAAACATGTGGCGGTATTGGGGGCTGCAGCACTTTGTGTAAATCATTAATGCGGGTTAAAAGACCGCAAAGTTATACCTAATTTTAATCCTAACACGAAATTTTACAGTTTTACCTGCTCATTTTCATTCATAAAACATTAGCCATTTTATAACTATTCTGATCTTATGAAACATCTACTTATCAAAGCGGTTATTTTTGCCAGTTTACTATTTACCAGTTGTGGCGGCAGTGGAATACCCTCTAACAGTGTTACGGTTACCGTAAAAAATGCAGAGCTGGGAGCTCCTGTAAAGTTTGGAATTCCATTTCCAAAAGGGGTACTCTATTCTCCGGATCATGTGCGTGTGCTGAACAGTGAGGGAGATGAGATTCTTTCACAAACCACACAAGTAACGAGCTGGGAACCAGCCGACCCTAGTGTAAAATGGTTATGGGTGTTTTTCTTTGCTGATGATTCGGAAGAGTATTATGTAGAGTATGGAAGAAGTATACGCAAGTTAGTAACCGCTGAATCTCCGATCGTATTTAAGAACAATCAGCGATCGAACGGGTATGCAGAGATCAATACCGGTCCGCTTCGACTCAGAATCAGTAAAGACGGCTCTGGTTTTATAGACAGAGTGGAGTATAACAACGATGCTGATGGGTTTTCGGATGAACATATTATAGCTACAGGTATTGATAAGCGGGGCTCATTTCTGGATTTAATGAATGATGCGGGAATTGATACTTCCCGGGCGGTTATCGACCAGCATTTTATAGAAAGGGGATCGGGCCCTCTGCACGCCATTGTACGGGTGGAAGGTGAGTATGAATACAGCCGCGAAGGCCATGAAAATTCACCCTTTGTAACCTATGTTCACGCCTATGCCGGCAAATCATATGTTAAAGTGCTGCATACAATTACCTATACGGGAAAACCCGATAAAAGTGAACCGCTGAATGGCCGGCAGCATCCTGATATTGTAACTCAAACCGAATTACTTATCAACGAAGAGGCCAGAAGCCGGGATGAGGGATTGACTCAGCCTCATGACCGGATAGCGAGTGCCGGAATTGGGTTGAATTATAATATCAGCGGGACAAAGAAATTCCGGACAGGCCTCTACGAAGGTAAATGGTGGGAAGATGGAGCTCCTGTTCTTGAAGAATTTGATGTGAATAACGAATCCAGGTATTCTGTTTTCCAAACCGGGCCCAGTCCAACAAGAGTACCGCCCGTAACAGGTTCAACAAAGGATAAACGTGTGGATGGCTTCATTGCGAGAGTATCGGCGAATGACATGTTAAGGGAAGCAGAAAAGGCTGAAGGATGGATGGATCTTACCGATGATAAATGGGGTGTAGCAATCGGAATTAAAAATATGATAGAAGAATTCCCGAATGAACTTAC
>JBBDMD010000101.1:0-1042 GCA_040878515.1 Balneolaceae bacterium
TTTCACCCGTTTATCCACAGGCTGAGCCGTGAACTGATTGAATACACTCATCATGGCTTGTACCGACATGCAGACCCAGACGGTATTTGATGAAGAAGATCTGGATCTGATGACAAACCTCGATCGTACCGGTGAAATGGGCTATCATGAAGTGATCATCTTTATGAGTGAAGAGAACCAGGCCGAAAAACATGAAAGCAAACTGGCGAAACTACAAAAACTCCAGCCTGAACATATACAGTCAATTGATATCTGGAAAGGTGATCAGGCTGTTGAAAGATATGGGGAACGGGGTTCTGAGGGAGTCATCATTGTTAAGACCAAACTGGATGCCGACTCTTATAATACTACCATGAAAGCACTGGGGATGAACCTTGAAAATCCTGCCAATTTAACCCCGCAATCAGAAACTGGTGAAGACCAGCCACAGGATGATTTCTTTGTGGTAGTAGAAGAGATGCCGAAACTTATCGGAGGCCTTGAATCCATTCAGCAGAAGATTACATATCCTGAAATGGCACGCCGGGCAGGTATTGAAGGACGGGTATATATACAGTTTGTTGTAAATGAACAGGGAGATGTGGAAGATGCACGGGTTATTCGCGGAATTGGCGGCGGAGCTGATGAGGAAGCACTGCGTGTGGTACGGCCGGCAAAATTTTCTCCCGGGATGCAAAGAGGCAAACCTGTTCGGGTTCAATATTCATTGCCCCTTCAGTTTAAATTGGGGGAATCGGCAAAGGCTGAAGAACCTGAAACGGTTGGCAGCAACATGAGTATCAACCTGAATAGAAACGGTGATATCATAACCGGTACCGTTCTTGATGGCCGTTCAAATCAACCACTTGCCGGAGCAAATGTTATCCTGGAAGGCACAAACGATGGTACAACCACAAATCAGGATGGTAATTTCACACTTCGAAATGATCATGCAAATGATATAAAATTAGTAGTATCCTATATAGGGTATCAAACGGCTTCAGTCAGTTTAACACATGCTGAGCCATAGCATGCGGATTGGTTGCTGGTTAACAGCAATTCA
>JBBDMD010000102.1:0-1035 GCA_040878515.1 Balneolaceae bacterium
TAGAAATGTAAAAACAGGTGATTGTAAGATGATGGTTTCCCCTACCCTTCTCCCCACTTATAGCTTAGTACATTTCAGCCGATATCCGGTTAACTTTCATTAAACCTCTTTATAACAGTGCAACACTTCCCATTCGCAAAAGGATTGTGATTCCACTATAGAAGAGATTTTAATGAAAATTTAAAAAACCGGAACTGTTTAGATTAAATAAAAACGGAGGCCAAAATCATGAAATCTTCTATCAAAAAAATACTTGTCCCAACGGATTTTTCCGCACATTCCAATCTGGCACTAAATTATGCATCTGAAATAGCCCATAAAAGCAGCGCTGAAATCACATTACTGCATGTTATTGAACCACCCTATAATTTCCCATCTCAAATTGATTCCACGCTTGAAAAAATCAAGGAGAATTCAAAAAGTCAGCTGAATGCACAGATCAGGAATTTTAAAAATGAGCATCCTGATAAAAATCTCATCTTTAAGGATGTAATCACAACTGGAATGACTGCTTCCGAAATTATTCAGTCTATCGATCGATTCGGTTCAGATCTGGTTGTGATGGGCAGCCGTGGACAATCTGCAGCAAAAAAAATCTTTTTCGGAAGTGTGTCAACAGATGTCTTGCTGCGGTCGCCGGTACCCGTTATAGCATATCCCGAAAATGCATCCGCTGATGATTTTAAACACCTCCTGTTTGCAACCGATTTCCGAAACGGCGACATTCAAAACCTTGAAAAACTGACCGGGTTTGCGGAGCTGTTTAATTCAACCATCCATATCCTTCATGTTTCTGAAAATAAGGAACTTAAAACTGATCTGGCATTTCGGGGATTTAAAGAATTGGTGGCTGAAAAATTTACATCCGAAAAGTTTGAATTCAGCCATATCGAACACGAAGATATATTAACCGGAATATCAATGTTTAATAATACCAGCCCCGTATCCATGATTGTAATGAACCGGTACAAAAAATCCACGCTAAAAACCCTGCTTACGTCGAATCTTACGAAAATGATGAGCGTTTATAGTGAT
>JBBDMD010000103.1:0-1028 GCA_040878515.1 Balneolaceae bacterium
GATGACCAATCGATAGAAAATGATCTGAGTACGTTTTCATCAAGGCTGAACTGGATGAAAGAGACACTGAAAAGGATACAACCGGGATCGCTGGTATTGATTGATGAAGCTGGCGCCGGTACAGATCCTGAAGAGGGAGGTGCACTTTTTCAGGCTTTTATTGAGTCGGTTCTGGAGCATAAATCACGGGTTCTAGTAACCACTCATCACGGATCACTGAAGATCTTTGCACACGAAACAGAGGGAGTTGTGAATGGTGCAATGGAATTCAACCAGGAGGGCTTGTCACCCACTTATCGCTTTAAAAAAGGCGTTCCCGGAAGCAGTTATGCTTTTGAAATTGCCGACCGCATGAATCTGCCAAAACGTTTAATGGATCAGGCACGGAACCTGTTGGGTGAAAAAAGGGATAAGATGGGAGAACTGCTGATCAACCTGGAAAAGCAGCTGCAGGAAGCTGAAGAACTTTATGCTTCTTACCGGAAAAAATTGCAGGATGTTGAACGCAGAGAAAAAATATACCTGGACAAAGCCTCCAATTTTGAAAACAAGAGGAAAAAGATTCTCGAAAAAGCCTACAAAGATGCGGAAGAGATTATGAAAGGGGCGAACCGCAGAATCGAAGAAGCCGTTGAAAAAGTGGTTCAGGAAGGGCGTGAAGACAAAGATAAAATCCGGGAAGCACGATCCGAAATCAGAGAGGCAAAAAAAGAAATTCACCATAGCCGCAAAGAGTTTGAGCAGGAGGAAGAGAAACCCTTTCGAAGTGGAGAAACGCCTGTAGTGGGAGATTATGTACTGGTGGGTGAAAGTGATACCTCGGGTGAGCTGGTTGACATCTCCGGTAAAAACGCCACCGTTTTGGTGAACGGAATGAAAATTAAATCAAAGCTCTATAAACTTATTAAAACCACTCCACCGAAAAAGAAGAAAAAGTCCTCTCTGAACCGGACATACAGCGGAGCTGAAAATATTGATCTCTCAGTGAGCCCCCGGCTTGATCTTCGCGGCAAACGGGGAGATGAAGC
>JBBDMD010000104.1:0-3531 GCA_040878515.1 Balneolaceae bacterium
TCATTACGACAGAAAAACACTGTCGTAATTGCGCTCAGTATGACGAAAACCAAAGATCCTATAATCGAACTCAGGTGAATAGAATGACCAGACCTGTCAGCGCCCGAAGGTCCTGACAGCGTCTCATCTACTTCTTCAGAATATCCGAATACATGTAACCGGACAACCGGACGCTGACAGAAGTTCGCTGCGCTTACGTGCTGTCAGGTCCTATTTATTCATCGAAATCAGGAAATCTTTGTTTGATTTGGTTCCTTTCATTTTATCGAGAAGGAATTCCATTGCTTCGAAAGCGTTGTGGTTGTTGAGATAGCGGCGTAACAATACAACCTTCTCTCTCTCCTCATCAGATACAATAAGTTCTTCACGGCGTGTACCGCTTTTAAAAATGTCGATGGCCGGAAAGATTCGCCGTTCGGCCAGCCGCCGGTCAAGTATCAGTTCCATGTTACCGGTACCTTTAAATTCTTCGAAGATTACATCATCCATTCTTGAGCCGGTCTCCACCAGGGCCGTAGCAATAATTGTAAGGCTGCCGCCATTCTCGATGTTTCTGGCCGAGCTGAACAGCTGTCTCGGGGCTTTTAAAGCTTCCGAGTCTACCCCGCCAGACATGGTTCTGCCCGAATTGCTGCCAGCCACATTGTATGCCCGTGCCAGCCGGGTAATGGAGTCCATCAGCAGCAGGACATCCTGCCCGCTTTCAACCAGGCGTTTGGCTTTTTCAAAAACAATTTCTGAAAGTCCCACATGATTTTCGGCTTTTTCATCAAAGGTGGATGCCACCACTTCTGCATCCAATACAGTACGCTGCATTTCCGTGACCTCTTCAGGGCGTTCATCAATCAACAGAATAATAATCTTGGTGTCGGGATGATTTTTATTCACGGCATTGGCAATATTCCGGAGAATAGTTGTCTTCCCTGTTTTGGGTTGTGCCACAATCAAGCCCCTCTGGCCTTTACCAATGGGCGCAAAAAGATCAATCAGGCGGGTTGTATATTCTGAAAATTTGTTTTCCAGCTGATATCGCATATCGGGGTAAATCGGAAGCAGATCTTCAAAATCTTCCCGGTTATCCATGTCTTTGGGAATCTTACCATTTACGCCTTCAACCCTGAGTAGAGCAAAATAGCGTTCACCCACTTTCGGCGGGCGAATAATCCCGATTACGCAATCACCCTGTTTTAATCTAAACCGTTTAATCTGAGACGGCGAAACATAAATATCATCAGGACTTGCTTTGTAATTATAGTTTACTGACCTCAAAAACCCATAGCCATCGGGTAAAATCTCGAGTGTACCTTCATTCAGCAAAAACTTGCCGAGTTTGGGTGTAATTTCTGCCAGGCGTTCGTCCAGTGTGGCCGCTTCAGATTCAGGCAACACATTGCTGACATGTTTTTTATTTGGCTTTTGATTCTTCTTCAGAACTCTCTTGCCCTTACCGCGGTTGTTATCTCTTTTGCCCTTATTGGAATTGCCATCATCATAGGTCTGGATGTGCGCCTTGCTTCCATACGATGCATCCTGTGCAGATAATGGCTTGTCATCCCTGGAAGAATTCTTGCCATCCCCCACTGTTTCCTGAATGCGTTCCACCAGGCTCTGCTTCTTAAGCGTAGATACGCCTTTCAAACCTAAAGATTTTGCAATGGATTTAAGTTCCTGAAGCTTTTTTGTATGTAATGATTTTGGATCGATATTTAAATCGGTATCGGTTTGATTCTCCGACATAATGAGATTTTTATTCTTGAGTAAAATTCATGTAGAGTAGCGTCACTTCTTGGTAGCAGAGGTACGCCTTGGGTTATATTCTGCGTAGTGCGGAAAGATGTTTTTATTATTGGGCGGCTATGGTTCCCATCCAACGCCTCACCTTTTCATAAAAGTAAAAACTTCCGCTAAAAATTACTAATTCTGTTTTCTTCCATTTTAAAAGCTCTGTTTCCGGTGCCATATGCTCTGCTAACACTCGTGATCCGGGCAAATAGTTCTGCATCAATTCTATAGAAGCTGCCCGGCTGCCTTCATTTTGGTAAAGGTAAATATTTGGAAACCGTCTCCATATCTCTGTATGATGAGGAGTTAATTTATCTTTCATAAAACTGAGCACTACAGTCCACTTTTCCGGAGGTGCCCGCCGGGTCAGTTCTTCAGTTAAAACTTCCATAGCTTCAGTGTTGTGCGCTCCGTCAAAATACCACTCTCTTTCTGGTAAAAGTTGCTCAAAATGAGCGTGATGCGGATACAAATGATCTACATTGTTAACGCCATCCATCAGCTCATCATATGTTACAGGATAAGATTCCTGTAATAATTCCACAACCCTGGCTGTAATTGCTATGCATATCCCGTCAATTATTTTTCGGTTACGCACACTGAATACAAGATATTTATTTTTGTTCGAAAATATGAATTTGTTTTTCTCAATCCGGTAAAGCCTGCTGTGGATTGTGAAGACCTCAGCATTTCTGGATTCTGCTGTATTAAATATAACGTTTTGTGCCTCTAATGGTAGTTCACCCGTCACAACAGGCTTGTTCTGTTTAATAATTCCTGCTTTCTCCCTGGCTATTTCTTCAATTGTATTTCCCAGCAGATCAGTATGGTCCATACCAATGGATGTAATCACACTCACTGCCGGTGTTATAATATTTGTAGCATCAAGGCGGCCTCCCAACCCGGTTTCAATAATTGCGATATCGACATTTTCAGCAGAGAAATACCAAAATGCTATAGCAGTGGTAATTTCAAAATAGGTAAGTTTTCTTTGCGTTAATTCACGCCCGTATAACTGAAAAAATTCAATCAGATGATCATCAGTAATTTCGGTTCCGTTAATCCTGAAACGTTCCTTGTATGATATAAGGTGCGGTGAAGTATATAAACCCGTTCTATAGCCTGCCTGCTGGTATACAGAGGCCAGCATCTGACAGGTAGTGCCTTTACCATTGGTTCCTGCAACATGTACTGCCGGGAATTGTTTTTGAGGGGCTCCAAGTGCCTCCATAAAATCTTCCATTCTCTGAAGATTGAAATTGGCGGCACTGCTTCCCGCATGACTGAACATGGGAATACCATTCAAATATGCTTCGACCTGATCAATCGTTTCGAACTGAACTTCCATCATTCCGGTTGCTCCATCCGGGCCATTAGCTTTTTTCCCAAACTGTCAATAAACTCTTTATCTGTATTGAATGTATAGTCATTTAATTGGGTAACTTCGCATATTCCGGCAATACTGTTGGTTGTCCAAGCAGTATCGGCATCATAAATAGCATCCTCCATATAACGGCCTTCATGTATGTTTATATTGGATAATCCGGATAACATTTCGCACACAGTATTTCTTGTGATTCCCGGCAGGATATCACATTCAGCAGATGGCGTATAAACTTCTGTTCCCTTCTTCCAGAATATATTCGCGATACTTGTTTCTGCTATATTTTGATTCACAGTAAGTAAGAGTGCGTCATCTGATCCCGCCGATTTAGCTTCCCTGAAAGCATTTCTATAGTGCAGCATATT
>JBBDMD010000104.1:3631-5094 GCA_040878515.1 Balneolaceae bacterium
GATATGCTCAGAAAATTTGAAAATTTTGGAGTCAATTGCCAGAAATGTTTCAAAACATCCGGCTCCGTAGTAAAAACCAGAACTACCCGGATATATCAACGCCTCCTCTACAGGAAGAATCTGGCCGTTTAAACTAACAAATTGATCTTTATTCTTCATCATCAAGCAGCCGATCTATTTTAACCCGAAGAGTTTGCATGTCATCACCAACATGCACCGATGATAGTTCACCATCAGAGTTAATCAATATCTGAGATGGGACACCGGGGATCAATAATTCTTGGAAAAAAGCAGTTCCTTCCACATATTGAAATGAATAATCATGATTTTGGATGTATTTCTGAACCAGTTCATTGTCATCTTTTACAACTGCTGCAATAATTCTGAGTTGGTCATGTCGATCTTGAATGGAACTCAGTGAGTCGTTTACTGCCATTGATTTACCCGACCAGGTAGACCAAAAATGTATAATTACCGGATTATTTGAATAAGATGAAATCTCTAATGGCTCATCAGAGCTGTACGATTGGAAGGATAATGAATCGATCCGTACAGTTTGGATTGCCTGTTCAAATTCTGTGATCTGACGCTGACTGTATTTTACGGTGCCATAAAAGATTACAATGAGAGTAAGCACTGCACAACCAGCAATAAATAGATTAAAATATTTTGGGTCGATTCTCATTCAGAATCAAAAGATCAATTGAGGTTAAGTATTTTATTTTAACAAAATAAACGACAAAACAGATAGATATCCGTAAGGTTAGTTAGATAATTTATGAAGCAAAATTAAATGAAAGAATATCTATTCGTTTTACGCTATTGTTAAGTAGATCGTTAAATTTAAAATAAATTGTAATTTCTCGTCAATATAACGATGATAAATAATGTTTTAACTTATATTTAAATTAAATAAATTGAAATCAGTTGGATTCATTGTACTAACCATAAAACATAAATAATCTTACTATGAAAAAACTATCTATCATAATATTAACAGGTTTAATCGGGTTTCTCTTTATCGGTGAAGCAAAAGCACAATTAACAAAAGCAGGTATTGGATTAATGTATGGTTCTGAAATTGAGCAGTTGGGCTTAAGGGGAGATCTCTCCTATCAGGTTAATGAAGAATTCAGCATTGTCGGTGACTTAGGCATTTATTTACCGGATGAAACTGATTTAGGTAACGGTAATGAGCTTACAGTTACATGGTGGGAAGCAAATGCAAATGCACACTACCACTTTTATGAAGACGAAGCTGAAGAATTATCAGCATACGGACTGGGGGGATTAAACATAACGAGTGTACGTGTAAAAGCTGATGGCCCTAATGTAGGTTCTGAAACTGAATCGGAATCGGAGATTGGCCTGAACCTGGGTGCCGGTGCGGAATATCAACTCGATTTCGGAAAATTATTTGGAGAACTTAAATTTGTAGTGGGCAGTGATGCAGATCAGTTAAA
>JBBDMD010000105.1:0-5074 GCA_040878515.1 Balneolaceae bacterium
CCCGGTTTGATTTCAATGCGGCTGGAGTGGGGGTCGGATTTTGAAAACATGAAAGAGATTAATATTGAAGGCAACGGTATATATTCTTTTGATGTTGAAATTGAAGAAAATGAAAAATACAGAATTTCGGCAGTATCAGCTCCGGAAGGCTGGGCCTGCAGGGGGAAATTACCCGAAATGAATATCAATATACTGGCTGAAGAAGAGACAAATATCTACTGCGGGAAATCGGAGTCTGAAAATGGAATCCGGGTTGCCACCTGGAATCTGGAATGGTATGATTCCGGTGATGAAGAGTTGAAGAAACAAGCAGTCGGTGACCTGATCAACAAGTGGAATTTTGATGTGATTGTGCTCACGGAAATCCTTGATGCCGGTGCCATCCGGGATCTGATCGATCATTATCTGGATGAGCCGTCCGACTGGATGTTCAGAATAACTGAATCCGGGTGCTCCCTCAAAAAAGCCACGCTATGGCGCAGCAGTGCCGTTACGTTTGAATCCGGTTACGAGCTTAGTGCCGAAACCACGAACGGTATTATCGATGAAGAGGGTAACATTTGGAGCGACTGCATCGGACGGCGGCCCTATGTTTCAAATTTCACCGTCAACAACTCCGGTTTTGAATTCATTACCGCTTCCATCCACTTCAAGTCCGGCTCAGATGTATCGGATTGTTTTGTAAGAAGTAATCAGGTCAACACCTTTATTGAGTGGGTTGAGTGGGCAGAATTGAACACGCAAAATTTTGCCGCGATTGGCGATTTTAATGATGAAATTCCAGGAACCGGAATCTGCAGCAGTATCGATGCCCTCTCCTCCATGGAGACTCTGTTTCCCGGTTTTGTATTTGTAACCGCCCAGCCCGGCTACGACTATGCCCACATGATGGGCAATGGCCTCGTAACTTTTGATACACGAAGCTTTCAAAGTACTATCGATCATATTTGGGTAACAGACACTCTGTTTGAAAGGCTTCTTACGGATGTTGATACATATGGTAACTATGCCAACACAGTTCAGGCAAACATGGTGTTCACAGACTGGGAAGAACCCGATCACAATCCGCCGTTTATTGTCATCCAAAAATAAAAAGCCGGTTCGGAATCAATATCCGGCGGCCTGGCCATCCACTCTCGATTCAGAGCCACCATAGTAAACATCCGTTTCAGGATCTCTCATTATTCCCTGGTAACGCCCGAAAAAACTGTTTCCGAATTGAACACGATGGCCTTTTGATCGCAGAGCCTGTATGAGGTCAAAACCGAATCCCGATTCCAGGCTGACTTGTCCTGTGGTATTTAATTGATCCGACATGGATCCGGTTGGCTGCGATGATCCTGAATGATCCCATCGGGCAGCATCACCCGCCTCCTGAACATTCATTCCGAAATCGATCAGATTCGTGAGAATACTGACATGGCCTATCGGCTGATAGGCACCCCCCATATTTCCATAGCTAAACCATGGTTTCCCATCCTTCATCACAAATCCCGGTATTATGGTATGAAACGGACGTTTTCCCGGTTCATACACATTGGGATGATTGGGATCGAGGGAAAAGAGTTCCCCGCGGTTTTGAAAACTGAAGCCCGTTCCCGGGACTACAAAACCCGTTCCCATGCCACGGAAGTTACTTTGGATCAGGGAAACCATATTTCCGTCTTTATCAGCCGTTGTCAGATAAACCGTATCCCCTTCCTCCAAAACATCCACCCCACTGCTCAAATCCCGCGATAGTTTGTGGTTACCGGATCCACCCATTCTGATTGGTGATTATCAAAATCATCATATCGCAAATAACCGCCATACTCTCTCATATAAGCATCAATTTTCTCAGCAATTTCGCCTCTGTAAAATGCATCCCTGCCCTCTTCCACAAGTAACCGAAATGTATTGGCGAGATCGGGGTTTCTGAATATCTCACCTTTTTCCGACCCCCTGCCATTAATACTGAAGGTTTCTTCAAAAGCGCCGGGCTGATCTTTCAGGAATGGGACACTACGCTGCCAGCCGGCCGAAATTGCTTCACTCACCGGGAATCCCTCTTCAGCATATTTTATAGCGGGTGCCAGAATATCACTCATTGGCAGTGAACCGAATCTCTCATGAAGCGAAAACCATCCATCTACCGCGCCGGGCACCGAAACGGACAACAGGCTGTATGGATCGATGGAATCATCACCCCGTTCTTCCAGCTCTTGTAATAATTGATTGTAGGAGAGTCCCGCGGGAGAACGCCCGCTGGCATTAATAGCGTAAAGTTTACCACTCTCCTCGTGCCAGATGATGGCGAACAGGTCTCCGCCGATTCCGTTTCCTGTCGGCTCCATCAGTCCTGTAGCGGCATTGACCGCTATGGCCGCATCGATCGCATTTCCGCCCTGTTTTAAGATATCCAGTCCGATTTGTGTAGCCAGCGGCTGACTTGTTGCAACCATTCCGTGCTCAGCTATAATTTCGGAACGTGTTGCAAAGGGTTTACCCGTTTCACGGTCGCCCTGCGCATTCACGGAATTGAAAACTCCTGTTATCATCAAAAATATCAGAGCCGGCGTGAAACATTTCATCTTTGTTGTCATATCAATAGCTGTTATAAGTTAGTAAACGATTTATGATACCCATGGATCTATAAGTTCTTAAGTTCATTTAATTGTCTTAAATGCGCAAACTGAACTATTTTATATGTTATTATATTTGATTTGATTAGTTGTGCAAATCAACTCAATTTTAGGCTCTTTTAAAAGTTAGTAATATAAACAGATTGATACATGATCCAGGATTATCTGAATTCAGTTGATAAATTTATAATTATAGGCGACCGCGTACTGATTAAGCCACGTGAAATGGAAACCCATACAAAGAGCGGGCTCGTACTTCCAATTACCGTAAAGGAAAAGGAAGAGATCCAAAGCGGATATATTATTAAAACGGGTCCTGGATATCCAATTCCTGCGCAGGATATCGAAGAGTCGTGGAAAGAAACTGCACCTGAACCCCGGTATATGGGCATGCAGGCTAAAGAGGGCGATCTCGCCATCTTTTTAAAAAGCAGGGCTCATGAAATTGAGTTTGAAAATGAAAAATTTCTGATCCTGCCCCATGCAGCGATTCTCTTGCTGATACGCGACGAACACGAACTCGAATAATCCTGTAAAATGAACCGAAAGAATTTCCTTCAGCAGCTGGCCCTGTTCTCAGCCGGCTCTGTACTCACACCATCCCTCATCAATACCTTCACCCAATCGGATTCTTTTCATCCCATTCGCAACAACATCGGTACTTTTACCGGACGGGGTGGAACCATCGGATGGATGGCAACTTCTGAATTAATAGTTGCTGTTGATTCCCAGTTCCCTAATTCTGCTGAGAAATTTATCTCCGGTATTTCGGAATATGGCAGCGGAGCCGACCGGATCTTGTTTAATACTCATCATCACGGGGATCATGTGGCCGGCAACGGGGTCTTCAGCCGTGAGAAATACAGGATTGTTGCCCATCAGAATGTTCCCGAATTACAGCGTACTACATCTGAGGATCAGGGGAATGAAAACAATCAAACCTACGCCGGTATCACCTTCGATACGGAATATACATTTGATGCAGGATCGGAAAAGATCACTGCAAAACATTACGGCCCGGGACATACGGGCGGTGATTCTGTTATCCGCTTTAATGAGGCCAATATCGTCCACATGGGAGATCTGGTATTCAATCGATGGTATCCCTTCATAGACCGGGAAGGCGGAGCCTCCATTGAAAACTGGATTCGCATTCTTGAAACTGTAGAAGATGAAGCTGATTCCGGGACCGTATTCATTTTTGGTCATGGCAATGCCAATTATGGGATTACCGGCGACAGTTCCGATGTTTTATATATGCGTGATTTCCTCTCAAAGCTTCTGGAACATGTACAGAACGGATTAGACCAAGGAAAGAGCCGAGAAGAAATTACAAATGTTGAGCAGTTTAGTGAATTCCCCAATCATCAAAGTGCAGGTGCCAGGCTCTCTTTACCCGCAAATTTACAGGTTGCCTATGAAGAACTCACAGATTAAATCTGCGGGCGGAAGTCCGCTTGTAAAAGAGTTTGACCGGTGCCTCTACTGCGGGATGCCTGCACAGCTTGTTTGGGTGCACGGCCATGGACAGTGCAGCTCCTGTGGCACAAATGTGGATGAATGCTGCCGGGGTGAAAGTTGTGTAACTAAAGATGGAAAAGGTTAAAATTAAGTGACATCTTTTCTGGTCAATGTTACACCAACCCAACACTATGAAATCGATTTTTTCGCTGTTTTTAACTCTCCTTCTTTTCACTTCTGTTATTAAAATCACCCATGCCCAGGACCGTCAGCGCGCCAGGGAACTGGGGATTAAACCGGGTATTTTAACGCCCGGACCTTTTAACGCCATTACGGATGTGAAAGGGGTGAAAGTGGGCCATCACACTATGATTGAGGGTGATCATATCCGGACCGGAATCACAGCGATTTTACCCCATGATGGAAATCTATACAGAGACCGGGTTCCGGCGGCTGTTTATGTGGGAAATGGTTTCGGCAAAGCACTTGGTTTTACCCAGGTTCAGGAACTGGGCGAAATTGAAACACCCATCGGCCTCACAAACACCCTGAGTATTTTTACAGTTGCCAGTGGCATTGCTGATTTTGTCCTTAATCATCCCGACAATCAAAATGTACGGTCTGTAAACCCTGTTGTCGGTGAAACCAATGATGGCTGGCTCAATGATATACGCCGCAAATTGATCCGGCCGGAAGATGTGAACAGAGCCATAGAAACGGCACAAAACGGTGTTGTTGAAGAGGGAAATGTGGGGGCCGGGACCGGAACGAGTGCTCTTGGATTCAAAGGCGGTATTGGAACATCGTCCCGCGTACTTCCCGAAGAGCGCGGAGGATATACTGTTGGGGTAATTGTACAATCCAATTTCGGCGGAATATTAACAATTAATGGTGCACCGGTGGGCGAGGAACTGGGCAACTATTACCTGGCCGGTGAGATGGCAGATGCGGGTTCAGATATCCGCAGTTTGAAATCTGCTCAGAAACTCCAG
>JBBDMD010000106.1:0-5014 GCA_040878515.1 Balneolaceae bacterium
TACGGGTCTGGTTGAATCCAAAGGATACTATTTCCTGGAATCGAATTTTAATGCTAATTGATGGGATCGGCCCCAAAACGGCCCAGGATCTTTATGAGTGGACTCAAAAAAGCGAAGATCCCTATAAACCTGACCAGGCACCCGGTACCAGTGATAAATACCTCATACAGCTGAAAGCACTGGGTGAACTCTTCCAGCAGATTATGGCAAAAGACGGATCTGTATCAGAACAGCTTGAAGCCGTTGTTGATTACTATCGCAGTTTTTGTAAAAAACGGTTTGACGATTATCCCAAGCGAATCAAAGACCTGGAGACTTTTGTGGATATTTCGGGAACATTCCGGTCCCTGAAGGTTTTGATAGAAGAGATAGCCTTAGATCCGATAGAATCCACTGTGATTGATACGGAAGCTTTGCAACAGGATGAGCCCCCGCTGATTTTGAGTACTATCCATTCTGCAAAAGGGCTGGAATGGAGAACCGTTTTTATTATTCAATGCCTGGATGGAATTATCCCATCGGGTTATTCCATCGACGATGACGAACAAATGGACGAAGAAGTCCGGCTCCTGTATGTAGCTGTGACCCGGGCAAAAGATCAGCTTTTTATAACCTATCCGGCTATGTTTCAAAGCCATTATGGAGATTACTTTACCAATCCGTCCAGGTTCCTGGAGGAACTTCCGGAAAATTGCTTAGAACAATGGCTTCTCATTGAAGAACACCATGATCTGCCGGATTCACCTAAACAGAATCAAATCACAGACTAACCCTGTCGCTAAATGTGAGATGTGAACCGGATAGGGCAGGGTGCTTCCGGGTTTTATAATTTACGAAGCTCTTTTTTCTGTTCAATCATATCCCAGATAAGCCATACTACAGGGTAAACAGGGACAAAAACTGCAAGTGAAAAGAAGATAATTTGCCGGTTCAGCTGTCGTTTTTTTGTACATATACCGGCCACGCCGGCCATCCAGAAAATAAAAAACATAAACAGTAAAAAAGCCACCAATAGCGACCCGACAAAACCGAAATAATTATAAAGAGTTTCGAGCATCTCCTTTGTTCAAAAATTCGTTAACTTTAGATTTTAAAATAAACATTTAATTAAGCAATATGAATCCGACGGTATCGATTGTTGGTCGTCCGAATGTAGGAAAATCTACACTTTTTAACAGATTAATTGGACGAAGAAAAGCCATTGTTCATGACGAATATGGTGTAACAAGAGACAGGCATTATGGTGATAGCTATTGGAATGGGCGAAATTTCTCGGTAATTGATACCGGAGGGTATCTGCCGGATGAAGCAGATGTGATCATCAGCGGAATTCGGGAGCAGGTTCATATAGCTATTGAGGAATCAGATGTAATCCTCTTTGTGGTTGATACTGAGAGCGGTATTAATACACTTGACAAATCTGTAGCGGATGTTTTACGGCGCCAGGAAAAACCTGTTTTATTAGTGGTTAACAAAAGCGACAATGAACAAAAAGCTATGGAAGCTGTGGAATTCTACGGTCTGGGGTTTGATGAATTATTCCCGGTTTCTGCAATCAGCGGTACCGGAACGGGTGATCTTCTGGATAAAGTAGTTGAATTGCTTCCGGAAGAGACATCGGAATCTGAAGATTCATCCATTCCAAAAATTGCCTTTGTTGGGCGTCCCAATGTTGGTAAAAGCAGTCTTATGAACGCATTACTGAAAAGTGAACGTTGTATTGTTACGGATGTACCCGGAACCACCCGGGATGCCATTAACAGCCTTCTCGACTATAATGATGAAAAATTTATTTTGGTTGATACGGCAGGGCTCCGGAAAAAAGCAAAAGTAAAGGAAAATATCGAGTTTTACAGCACTGTTCGGACAGACAGGTCAATAAAAGAAGCCGACGTAGTTGTATTACTTTTGGATGCGATGCAGGGTTTTGATGAGCAGGATAAAAGAATTCTCAGGGAGGCTGAAAAGTTTAATAAAGGGATTGTAATAGCGCTGAATAAATGGGATCTCGTACCCGAGAAAAACACAAATCTGTTAAAAGAATTCCATGAATATATTTATGAAAAGGTAAGAACACTCGATTATGTACCTATAATTTCGATCTCCGCATTAACAGGACAGAGAATTACAAAAGTACTGGATACGGCTAAAAAGGTAATTGAAGAACGAAAGAAAAAAATTACCACACCTATGATAAATGATTTTATCGGTAAAATTTTAAAAGAGCGTCCTTTACCGATTAAAAGGGGCAGACAGTTAAAAATCCAGTATGCGGTTCAGGTAAAACACAATCCGCCGGTCTTTAAGTTTTTCATGAATAACCCGCAGGAGCTGCCACCGAATTACAGACGTTTTATTGAAAATAAATTACGTGAATACTTTGGATTTGAAGGTGTACCTATTACAATGGTATTTAGACAGAAATAACAATAAATTATTTGATAATCTTTTGAACAGAAGCGTGCAAAGGGTTATTTTCAACAGGAAATTAAGTTACAAATCTATTACAGGGCAGTTGCATGCAAACAAATCTAGAAACACCGGCTTCAAACGCACTTAGCGAGGATTTTAAACGTGAACGTAAGTTTAGCTTTCTTGAACGGATTTATCTTCCTGAAATCTTTAAAGCCTTGTGGTACACCTTTAAACAAATATTTTCACCCACGTTTACATTAAACTACCCGGAAGAAAAATGGGATCCGCCTGCAATATTCAGAGGCCGTCCGGTACTGGTTGAAGATAATGGGAAAGAACGCTGTGTGGCCTGTGGCTTGTGTGCCAGGGCATGTCCGCCGCTTGCTATCAGTATGCAGGCAAACGAAGACTCTGACGATCCCAAGGAACGATACCCGAACTTTTTTGAAATCAATATGCTTCGGTGTATTTACTGTGGGTACTGTGAAGAAGTTTGCCCCGAAGAAGCCATTGTTATGAGTAAAGACTATGATATTGTTTTTGAATCAAGAGAAGAAGCCGTGTACGACAAAGAAAGACTTCTTGTTCCTAAAGAAGATTTAGAGGAAAGACTTGAATTCCTGAAAGATTACAAAAATCGTCAGTTTGGCCAGTTTTGGGATTTCCAGGAAGAAAATAATATTCACTCCGTCAGAGACAGGGATACAGACTGGAATACCGGACTCTCCCTGGTAGATATGCTTGAGCAACAAAAACGTAACGATGCTACCGAAGCATCATCAAATTGGTCTGTATAACTTACTCTTATGATGACAGATCAGAAGATAACACAGGAAGAATTTGAACAACTTGTTGATGACGCCAGTTATTTACAGGATGAGGCTGAAGCACTGAAGTACGTGATAGATCAGGTTCCGTACGATGAAACTCCTCCTGATGGAATGTCTATTTTCAACAGGCTAAAGCTGATCGATCACGCTCAAACTGAATACTACCGGCCCATTATTGAACGAGTGTTTTCGGAAAACCGTCTGATCAATCTTTCCGATTTTAAATCGTTTGAAGAAAGTTTTACCCGCTATTCAGATGAAGAAGAAAAAGATATTCAAAAAACTCTGAACAAAATCATCAAGCACAGGGCAGGGCTTATCAATGTTTTCAGGAAGATTTCTTTAATTGATTGGGAAAGAGGCGTTAAAGACACAAATGGAACAGTTATTTCACTCTATTCATTTGCAAAAAAGCTAATCCAGAACGAGCGAAAAATCCTCAAAGAGATTGCTGATCTTGTATTGATTTATCAGAACGAAAAGTTAAAACAGAAGGAGATAGACACCAAAATAGAACAACGTAAATCATCTTAAAAGAGTCTATTTTGTGGAGCCATCTGTTACTTATTCTTACATCCTTTTTTAGCTGCTATTATATATTAAAGCAGCTTCCGGGAGGTATATTGGATATTAAGATCACATTGTTTTTGAGCGTTTTACTTATCCCGGTACATGAAATATTTGTCATTTATCCGTTCCAATTCTCCGAAATTGTAAATGAGTGGATTCTCATCTCAATTTCTATTCTTCTTTTAATTGTTCTGCTGATTACCATCAGAAATTTAAAGCCGGAGATTATCCGTTATCCTTATCCTTTGGTCTATGTACCACTGTTAGTGCTAGCCGCTTATCCTTCGCTGCAGGGTACACCGGCACTAACCAACATAATTTTTATGATGCTGCAGGGGGCCGGCCTGCTGGTTATCTCAATACTTTTCGTAGGTCACTCCGAATCCATAGAACATCCTAAATATGCTATAATCGGTGTTTGTTCTTTGTTTACGGCGTATGGAATGTATTGGATTGCAGGCGATTTTTATGAATTGAGCTCCTGGAGCTGGGAAGTATTAATCGCCGTGGGAATGATCAGCCTGCCGATTTCATTTGTTGGGTTCATAAAGAATACACATACCTGAACTGCAATTAAATTGTTTTTATGAAAATTGGAGAAAGAGTTAACCATTTTACACTGAAGAATACGGAGAGAAAGGATGTATCTCTAAGGAATCTAACTGCAGATAATAAAACCGTGCTGCTATTTTTCCCGCTTGCTTTTTCAAGTGTCTGCACGGAGGAAATGTGCCAGATAAGGGACAATATGAAATTATATGCATCTTTAAACGCAAACATAGCAGCTATCAGCGTTGATAGTTTTTTTACTCTTAAGGAGTTTAAAAAAGCCAATAATTTAAACTTTACACTGCTAAGTGACTTTAACAGGGAAGTGTCTGCCCAGTTTAATTGCCTGTATGAAAACTATTTTGGAATGAAAGGTGTGGCAAAACGATCTGTATTTGTTATAAACAAAGAGATGAAGATTGAACACTCTCAGATAATGGAAGACTCCGGGAACATTCCGGATTTTAAAAGGGTAGAGGAAGCACTCCAATAGTTTGGGCTGTGTTTATTTACTATAGCTTTACATAATATATATTATACGTTGTTTGTAATTTCTTTCTATCAATCAATGCAAGATCTTTTTATCTTAATCGAATAATTATCTAACTGCAGATGCCTGTCCTTAATGAATATTTACATAGTCGAAGACG
>JBBDMD010000107.1:0-2728 GCA_040878515.1 Balneolaceae bacterium
CCGCCAGGCCGATGATTCCATACATGTGAATCGAATCGAACCTGAACATCTCCTGAATTCTGAACCAGGATACGACCTCGGATTTTATCAAAATAAAACCAAAACCAGTGCCGAGAAGTAAATATTTAATGTATTCTGAAAATTTCATATGTGTAAGTATTGAGAACCTGTCAGCATGTTGCCATCCGGCAACTTCTGACAGCGTTCGGTTTTAAAATAATTATCTGGGGCCCATCTTTTCGTCGACGCTGACAGGACCTTCGGACGCTGTCAGGTCTTGTCAGGTCTTATTATCCCAAAATAATTGGATAGATCAGGTGGGTCATCAGCAGGCCTCCGATGAAAAACCCGATCACTGCAATCAGTGATGCAAACTGCAAATCAGAGAGACCCGAAATTGCATGGCCTGAGGTGCATCCGCCGGCATAACTTGCACCAAATCCCACAAGAAATCCGCCAACGACTAAAACTAAAAATCCTTTGAGGGTTCCTAAAGCGCTCCATGTGAACAGATCTGCCGGCACCAGCCCGTTAAAATCCCGGACACCAAGCTGTTGAAGATCCGTAACAGTTGATGCAGCCAGTGCAATCGGTTCAGGATTGGCAAACAGAATTCCCCCTAAATATCCGCCAAGAACGGAGCCGGCCAGAAATGTCATATTCCATTTTCCGGCTGATTTCCAGTCGTAATTAAAGAAATCGACATTTCCCACACCACATGCAGCACAGGCGTGGCGCAGATTTGATGATATTCCAAACATTTTTCCACCGGAAAGCAAGAGCAATGGAACCGTAAGTCCGATCACAGGCCCCGCAATGTACCAGGGCCAGGGTTGATATAGAAAATTCAGCATCGTATTCAGATCTGGGTTAAAAATAATTTCAGTTTGAAGATAAATGAATTCAGCTACACATATCCAACCTAAATAATCATTAATCTTATCTTTAATGTCTCTAAAACTGTAATCGCTGAACTGCTCTTCATTGATAAAACAAACATATAATGGACATGCCCGCTAAATGAAACACTACTCAGAATTGCTCCCCAATTGAGAATACGCTATCTTTTGAATCTGAAATTATAATCTACAAAACAAGTTTCTAATGACATTATTAAACGTATTTTTCCTGATGGGGTCACCTGACGGCGGCGGCGATGGCGCTATTATTAACCTGCTTTTCCTGGGTGCCATTTTCTTTGTATTCTACTTTTTTATTATTCGTCCGCAAAGTAAACGCCAAAAGGAAGTACAGCAGAAGGTGAGTGAAATGAAAAAAGGCGATAAAGTGGTGACATCAGGGGGCATGATTGGCATCCTGAATACTATTGACGAAGAGACCGTTCTTTTAGAAATTGACAGCGGTGTAAAAGCCCGATTTCAAAAAGGATCCATTACAGATGTAAATCCCGGAAAAAATAAATAGTGAAACGCTTCAGGGTCAGATGTTGACCGTCTGAAGTTTTTTGAATTTAATCTTCAAGTTTTGTCTAAAAACCCATTTCACAGCATACCAGAGGCTATTAAGGACATCCGTGACGGTAAAATAATTATCGTTGTGGATGACGAAGATCGTGAAAATGAAGGCGATTTTCTGATGGCGGCTGATAAAGTGACGCCTGAGGCCATCAATATTATGGTGAAACATGGCCGTGGTTTGGTTTGTGTACCCATAACCCGGGAGAGAGCTCATGAGCTGAACCTGGACTATATGGTCACTGAAGGAGCCGACCCGGATGAAGCCGCTTTTACTATTTCCGTGGATCATAAAAGACTGACCACTACCGGAATTTCCGCCCCCGACCGGGCAAACACCATTAAAGAGATAATTAATCCGGATGCCAATCCCGGTGATTTCCGCCGTCCCGGACACGTATTTCCGCTGATTGGTGTGAACGGAGGTGTACTTCGCCGTGCAGGCCATACGGAAGCAGCCATTGATTTTGCCCGGCTGGCCGGCTGTTCGCCTGCAGGCATTATTTGTGAAATCATGCATGATGACGGTGACATGGCGCGTCTTCCCGAGCTGATTGATCTCTCTAAAAAGTTTGGGATGAAAATTGTAACCATTAAAGATCTGATTGCTTACAGGATGAAGCATGAATCTCTCGTGAAAAGTATCATGAGTGTGGATATGCCAACCATCTACGGTGATTTTAAACTGCACGTATTTGCGGAAAAATTAACCGGAGAGCATCACCTGGCATTTACAAAGGGAGAGTGGAGTGAAGAGGACCCCGTTTTAGTTCGCGTTCATTCAGCCAACCCGCTGGCTGATCTCTTTGGAAGCAAGCGCAGTGATAAAGCAGCCGTTCTCCATCAGAGTATGGTGATGGTAGATCAATCAAAAAGAGGCGTTGTTCTTTATATGGACCAGATGAGCCGTGAGTTTAGTATCATCGATCAGATTACGGCCATTAAACTTCAGGATGACGGGCTATCCAAGGATGAGATCAAAGCCAAACTCGGGTCAAAGATGGACGCAAGGGATTATGGCGTTGGTGCCCAGATATTGCATGAGCTGGGAATTCGAAAACTGCGCCTGCTCACCAACAACCCGGTAAAACGTGTGGGCCTGAACAGCTTTGGCCTGGAGATGGTGGAAGAGGTTCCCATTCCGCTTGACCATATTGATACCGAACATCACTCTGAGAAACTCGACAAACCACAGACAAAAGAAGGATTCCTCAAACGATTGATGCTTGAATGAAGGAAGCTGATAGCTGATA
>JBBDMD010000107.1:2828-5003 GCA_040878515.1 Balneolaceae bacterium
ACAACCACCGAAACTCCTCCTCTCCTGGAATCTCCGGCACCTGAAAATCCATCGGACCCATAGCTAACAGAATGAGCGCCGCCGAAGAAGAGGCTTTTCTCTTTCCAGATTTTATGGTTCGGGTAATATTCAATAAGATTCACCAGCTGATCATTAGAAAAGCCGTTCTCCACATTCAGCTGATTGTCTTCGCAATGAATTCTTGGTGAATCCACAGCCTGCTTCAAAGGCATCCCAAAATCAGCCAGGTTCAACAGTACCTGCAGAATGGCCGTACGAATCCGGTTTGATCCGCCCGATCCAAACACAATGCGGGTGTTATCATTCATTGTCATAATTCCGGGGGCCATCATCGATGTCACCCGCTCATTTGTCTGCCAGCTGTGAAATCCGCGCGGGTTCAGGTCTTTCTCACCCAGCATATTGTTGAGCATCACGCCGGTACCGGAAATCATCACACCACTTCCCTCGCCGTTGCTTGAAGTGAGGCTGGCCATATTTCCATTCCGGTCTGCGATGCTGATTTGAGTGGTTCCCCTGAAAGATGCCGCCCGGTTTCTGATCTCCTGTCTGTAAATATCCAGGTAATCCGGATCCAACAGTTTCTGAACCGGATCATCTGAAGGATGATCCACAAAAGAATCCACCCTGGCCTTGTTGGTCATTTTTTGTACATACACAAGTAGATCCAGCCAGGGTTCCTTCCCAAATTGAAACGGCTCCGGATCCATCGATTCCATCAGCTTCAGGGCAAATGCAATCAGAATACCGCCGGATGCGGGAGGTGGATTGATTGCAATATGATGATTGCGATAATTGATCTTTAAAGGATTCCTTTTAAAGACCTGATAGTTTTGAAAATCACCGGTAGTCAGATGACCCCCATTTTCACGGCAATTCCGCGCAACCGAACCGGCAATTTCACCGTCATAAAACAGAGATTCGCCATCTATAACAAGTTGCTCCATAAAACCGGCGAGTTCCGGTTGTTTTAAATGCTCACCTTCCTGAACCAGTTCGTCTATAGATCCTGAACTCCGGAATATTTGTGATGCATAAGGAGAAGCAAGATAAATCGGTTTTATAATATCAAAGATCCCCGATTGAAAATGGTTTATACGAAGGCCTTTTTTTGCCAGGCGAATAGCCGGCTCAGCAAGCCTTTTCATTGGGAGTGTGCATAGGTCGCGGTGAATATCAAATAGCCCTTTTACCATTCCCGGTGTGGCTATCGATCCCTGTCCAATGTGAAACTCCTGCTTTGTTTCACCAAAATCTGCTATGATGGGATAAAACCGCAGTTGTGAAAGATTTCTTTTTTGAAGTGGTGTTTGAACAAAAAAATCATACAAAACCTGTTTTCCGGAAGCTTTTTCAGCCAGCAGAAATCCGCCGCCACCTAAGGAAGTCAGGACCGGCTCTGCAACGAAAGCCATCAGCTGTGCGGCTAAAACCGCATCAAAGGCGTTGCCTCCATCCTGAAGTATTTGCCCGGCCGCTTTGGCTGTCTCCGGATGACCGGCAGCAATGGCACCTGTTTTCTTCTTCATAGATTGCGGGAAATTGGATTATTTACTACGTAAGAAGATAAGTGATGCCTGCTGAATTCTGAAATATTGGCCGGTGGTTGTCTTATTCCAGACTCAGGCTACCCGATGCAGGAACCGAAGCAGTTTCAGATGTTTAACAACGATTTTTTAATAATCATCTAAAATGGAACCAGAAACGGATACACTTCGCGTTTCTTGGCGCTCTTGGCGGTTAAACCAAACAGATCTTTGAACTACCCCGGATCGATGAATTCAATCTCCCAAACCGACTTCAAAAGTTTGAGGTGGAGGGAAAACCCCGTTATTAATCCCCCAGGAGCCCAAAAAAGCGACAAGGGAATTTGTGGTAAACAAGAATTGGTAAACAGTCAATATCGAAGTGAAGTTTTTGAAAATACATGGTATTTCCCAAGAAAACTCGTGGTTTTGATCCATTAAAATATGGCTATGTTGATCCGTCGGGAGCCGGACAGCTTTGTTTAGGTATGAATTACCAGGTTTAACTTGTTTTTACTTTATAAAAATGGGCAATAGCGCCGGATTTTTAATCTGCCACCAAAGGCATAGAATCCTCATCATTGTTCCGAGTTTCAGCATCATTCAGCTCCAAAGGAGCGCCGGTCAG
>JBBDMD010000108.1:0-1010 GCA_040878515.1 Balneolaceae bacterium
CTTTGTAAATCGTTTGGTACAAAATATTTAAAAAGTCTTTCAAAAACAGGGATTAAATTCTCTGTTTTTTCTCATAATTTTTTCCAATCACCCGAACTATACCTTATTTTAAAAGAACGATAATCAGTGGGTTTGCAATGCCTCGTTATTCAGTAATCTCAATCCGCTATCGCGGAGCGATTCACACAACGTCATCCCGGCCGAAGAGCCGGGAACTCCGTACTTTGTTCTGGGGCAGCCCTAAAACAACGTACGGAGATCTCGCTGCGCGGGATAAAAGAGGAGCGCATCAAGTGCGGGATGACGTTCAGAGGATCAGGATGAACGGCAAGGTTTTTCAAAGCCTCCAATTAACAATTAAACAATCAAAGATATATGGCGAAGCTAACTTTAAACGATGTTGATCTAAAAGGGAAAACAGTTTTAATGAGAGTAGATTTTAATGTTCCCATCAAAAATGGTGTTATTTCCGATGATAATAGAATTGTACAGGCATTGAAATCGATCCGTTTTGTGGTTGATGCAGGAGCAAAATTGATACTAACGAGCCATTTGGGAAGGCCGGCCGATGCTCCTGATCCTGAGTTTAGCTTGAAGCCGGTAGCAGATCATTTGGCAACACTGGTTGATGCTACGGTCCACTTTGCGGAAGACTGCATCGGGCCTGAAAGGGATAAAGTAGTGGATGCTGCAAAACCGGGCGAAATTGTGCTTCTGGAGAATGTGCGATTTCATAAAGAGGAGAAGAAAAACGATTCAGAGTTTGCAAAGAAACTGTCTGCGGGAGCTGATCTGTTTGTGAATGATGCATTTGGGAGTAGCCACAGGGCCCATGCATCTGTTTCCGGAGTAACAGAGTATCTGCAACCGTCTGTATCGGGCTTCCTGCTCGAAAAAGAGATTCGATATTTGGAGGGCAGTGTCAATAATCCGGATCGGCCATTTGTGGCAATTCTGGGTGGAGCCAAAGTATCAGATAAGATTGGCGTAATTGAAAATCTCATTTCAAA
>JBBDMD010000109.1:0-4956 GCA_040878515.1 Balneolaceae bacterium
AAGAAATGGATATTCAAAATCGAAAATCGGACTTCGCTACGCGATTTTGTTCTAGCCTTTTACCTGGGTTCCCGATCATCACAAAATCCGCAGCGATGTCCTTTTGGTTCGTTTTGTGACAAGACAAAATGAACAGAGACGTTACTGAACGGAATAGTTTTTTTACTCTCTCTGATTCAATTAGCATCTTTTTTATTATCAATCGCCGGGAAATTACCCACACAAAACAGTATGGACCCAAATTTTTGATCACGATTCACAAAACTTTAACCTGATTTTCTCCATCTCTCCCTATATCTTAGCCCGCCAACTAAAAAAGGCAGTAAATTAGGAAGTCCCGGAAGGTATATTCATTGCGAACCTTTTCGTATATTAGGGGCTTACTTTTAATTTCTCAGGATGAACGACATCGTTCACTATGGCTAAAAAATTCGACGAAGTTAAACAACTGGCTTATCCCAAAGCTGAAGTGGAAATCCTAAACTGGTGGAAGGATAATAATATTTTCAAAAAAAGTCTGTCCTCCAGGGAGGATGGAATACCTTTTACTTTTTATGAAGGCCCGCCGACAGCGAATGGCAAGCCGGGCATACACCACGTGATGGCCCGAACGGTAAAGGATCTGTTCTGCCGGTATAAAACGCTGAAGGGATTTCGTGTAGAACGCAAAGGCGGCTGGGATACCCATGGCCTGCCGGTTGAGATCGAAATTGAGAAGGAGCTGGGCCTCGAAGGCCGCTCGCAGGTTGAAGAATACGGCATGGCCGAATATAATGCCAAATGCCGGGAGAGCGTCCTGAAGTACAAGCATCTGTGGGACGACCTGACAAACCGTATGGGATACTGGGTTGACCTGGATCATCCCTATGTGACGTTCGAAAATGATTATATCGAATCGGTATGGTGGGCGTTTAAACAGCTTCATGAAAAAGGACTGGTTTATAAAGGCTATAAAATACAGTGGTATTCGCCCGGAAGCGGAACGGTTCTCTCTTCGCACGAAGTGAGCCTGGGATATAAAGAGACCCAGGATCCTTCTATCTATGTAAAATTTGCCCTGGATGCTGATGAAAATGTCTTTTTTCTGGCCTGGACCACCACCCCGTGGACCATTATCTCCAATATGGCACTTGCCGTTAATCCAAAACTGGAATATGTGAAGGTCCGGGTAACGGAAGGTGATATTACCGAGTACTATATCCTGGCTAAAGGCTGCCTGGATGAGGCGATCAAGCACGATTACGAAATAGTGGATACTTATAAGGGAAGTGACCTGGTAGGCTGGATCTACAAACCCGTATTCGATTATGCACTTGAGGAACATCCCAGAGAAAACGCCTGGAGGGTAATTAGTGCCGGTTATGTAACCACAGACGAAGGGACCGGAGTGGTTCATATTGCACCGGCATTTGGCGCGGATGACTTTGAAACCTGTAAGGAAGCCGGTATTCCCATGTTCAACCCGATTAACAGGGAAGGACGTTTTACCAGTCAGGTGAAAGATTTTGAGGGGCAGTGGTTTAAAGATGCTGATAAAGAAATTGCCCGCGCCATTAAGGAGAAGAACAGGATGTATCACCACGAGACTTATGTTCACAACTATCCGTTCGACTGGCGAAAAGGTACACCGCTGATGTCGTACCCGGTAGAGTCGTGGTTTATCCGTACTACGGATGTGAAGGATAAAATGGTGGAGCTCAATAAATCGATAAACTGGAAACCGGAGAGCACCGGTACCGGACGGTTCGGAACCTGGCTCGAAAACAACGTAGACTGGGCCGTATCGCGCCAGCGCTACTGGGGAACACCCATTCCGATCTGGATCAGCGACAAGGATCCTGAGTATATGGAGGTGATCGGCAGTGTGGAAGAGCTGAAGAAAAAAGCCGGGTTGCCCGATGATTACGACCTGGACCTGCACCGGCCGTATATCGACGAGTTTACATGGAAAAGCCCGAAAGGAGGAACAATGCGCAGGATTCCCGATCTTCTGGATGTCTGGTTCGATTCGGGTTCCATGCCGTGGGCACAATGGCACTATCCGTTTGAGAATAAGGGGATCTTCAAAAAGAATTTTCCTGCAGATTTTATAGCCGAAGGTGTAGATCAGACCCGCGGCTGGTTCTATACCCTGCATGCCCTGGGAACTATGCTGTTCGACAAGCCTGCTTATAAAAATGTGGTGTCGAACGGATTGGTACTGGATGAGAACGGCGAAAAAATGAGCAAATCAAAAGGAAACAGCGTGGATCCTTTTGAAGTAATTCAGAAATACGGGGCCGATACCGTTCGCTGGTATATGATGAGTAATTCTTCTCCCTGGGAGAATTTGAAATTCAGCGAAACAGGCCTCCAGGAAACGCAGCGTAAGTTTTTTAATACCATTGTGAATACCTATTCATTTTTTGCGATGTACGCAAATATTGACAGTTTTACTTTTTCGGGGTCCTCGTTACCCATCTCGGAACGAACAGAAATGGACAGATGGGTGATTTCACGGTTGAATTCTACAGTAAAACTGGTGGATGAATACCTGGAAGAGTATGAACCTACAAAAGCAGCCCGTGCCATAGAAGCATTCGTGGAAGAGCTGAGTAATTGGTATGTTAGAAGGAACCGCCGCCGGTTCTGGAAAGAGGGCAAAAGCCTGGATAAAACAGCCGCTTATCAAACGCTGTACGAGTGCCTGTCGAGCCTGGCCAAGATTGTAAGCCCTACAGCCCCGTTTATCGGCGAATGGCTCTATCAAAAACTGAATGATGTGACCGGAAAGGATGAAGCTTCGGTTCATTTGTCATTCTACCCAACGGTTGAAGAGACGGCCATCGATAAGCAGCTGGAACGCAGAATGGATGTTGCCAGAACCATTAGTACGATTGTATTGAGGGTGCGAAATCAGATAGATGTGAATGTACGGCAGCCGCTGGCAAGAATCATTCTTCCAATTGATGAAGAAGAAAGATCGGTGGTTGAAGCCGTTAAAGATATTATTTTAGATGAAGTAAACGTTAAAGATATCCAGTTTGTCGATGACGACTCCGGTATTGTCAGTAAAGATGCGAAACCCAATTTTCCGGTGCTTGGCAAGCGTCTCGGGAAAAAAATGAAGGAGGTTTCGGCAAAAATTAATGAGTTGTCTACCGAAGATATTAGTATCTTTGAGAATAAAGGCGTTTTGCAACTAACGCTGGACGATGGTGAAAAAGTACGGATATCATCCGATGAACTTGAAATACAGCGAACCGGCCTAAAGGGATGGTCGGTTGAAACAGAAGACGGAATCACCGTTGCTGTGGATACGGAACTTACACCGGAGCTGGTTCGTGAAGGACTTTCCCGTGAATTTGTAAACCGTGTTCAAAACATGCGTAAGGAAGCTGATTTTGATGTGACCGATCGTATTATTATCGGATTTTCAGGATCGGATGTGATTGAAGAAGCTGTAACATCATCATTGGAAACCATTAAATCGGAAACGCTGGCTGAAGAAATTAAAACATCGACACTTGATATATCTGATTTTGTGAAATCCTGGGATATTGAAGGATCTGAATGTGAAATCTCGATACGCAGAACTACTAATAATTAACGTATTGCAATTATGGCAAATTCAAAAGAGACCAACGGAAATGATCGTATTTCACCCTACACGGATGAAGAGCTCGAATATTTTAAAGAAATCATCATCAAAAAAAGGGATGAAGCTGAACAGGAGTTAAATACTCTGCAAACTTCCCTGCGTGAAAGCATGGAAAACTCTTCCGATGAATCAGCATACTCTTTCCATATGGCAGATGCCGGAACGGATGCTCAGGAACGGGAAAAAACCTACATGTTGTTTAACCGGACCAAGAAATTTATACGATACCTGGACGATGCCTTGGTGCGTATTGACCGGAAGACTTACGGTGTCTGTAAAGTGACAGGCAAAAAAATTGCCAAAGGACGTCTTGAAGCCGTTCCTCATACACAGCTGAGTATTGATGCTAAATTGAAACGTCGGTAACGAAGATACGTTGACTCTTAAAACGAAAAAATTACTCACGCTTTTTATTCCCGCTATTGCTGTTTTGATCCTGGATCAGATCACAAAGTACATGGTTCGTACAAACCCGGGTTTGCAGCGGGTTGAAGTGATAGACGGCTGGCTGGCTTTAAATTTTACAAAAAATCCGGGAATGGCTATGGGTATGGACTGGCTTTCAACTCCGGTCATCAGTATCGTGGCTATTGTAGCTACCATAGCAATCGTAACCTACATACTTTTTACGCTTAATAAAGCCAACCTGGCCTACCTAACCTGTATGGGACTGATTGTTGGCGGTGCGCTCGGAAACATTGCCGACCGTTTGTTTATGGGCGTTATTGGCGGGTACGGCGGTGTTCTTGACGGACACGTAGTCGATTTTATTCACTTCACCCTTACCATCGGCGAATGGGCCGTTTTCCCATATATCTTTAATGTTGCCGATGTGGCAATCAGCACATCCATCATCGTGCTGCTTCTTTTTCACAGAAAAATTATGCCCATCGAAGAGAGTAGCAGTTCAGAAGAAAACAGTCCCGTCGAGGAGTCTGCAGAACATGATATGGTCTCAGAATCTGTGAATCCAGAGAATAGAGAGTTGCTTTAAATCTCTCTTAGAATTGGAATTTATTTTTTTAGCCTTTTACCTGGGTTCCCGATCCTCACTCCGTCAAATTATCCGCAGCCTTGTGCCGAGCGCTTCGGGATGGTTCGTTACCGAAGGAAATAGTTTTTTACTCTATTTTGATCTCAGCAGCACCTTTTTTGCCCTCCGGGCAGACATTGAAATTCAATGAGTTATGAGCTTTACTGAACGGCCCTTCGGGCAAAATTGTCATTGTCAATGACAATTTTTGGTTTAATATCAATCGCCGGGAAATTACCCACACAAAACAATATGGACCCAATATTTCTCTTCGAAGGGACAA
>JBBDMD010000110.1:0-4929 GCA_040878515.1 Balneolaceae bacterium
AAGAATGCTGATGCTCCGCCTGCAACCGTTCATTACCAGGCACCGCCTCAGCAGCAGGCACCTCAGGCTCCGGCAGCATCCCCGGCACCTGAAGAGAGTAAAAAACCTTCCGGAAAAGAAAGTTCTGAGCCCGATGGTGAAGTAGTAAAATCACCTATAGTCGGAACTTTTTATGAGTCACCATCGCCCGATTTTGATCCTTTTGTGAACGTTGGAGATCATATACAGAAAGGCGACCCCCTCTGTATAGTGGAAGCAATGAAAATTATGAATGAAATTGAGGCAGAATTTTCTGGAACGATTCAAAAAATTATTGTTGAAGACGGGCAACCGGTCGAATTTGATCAGCCACTGTTTATTATCAAAAAAGATTAAACCTACTTCATGTTTAAAAAAATATTGATTGCAAACCGCGGTGAAATTGCACTCCGGGTAATCCGTACTTGTAAAGAGATGGGGATTAAAACCGTGGCAGTTTACTCTACCGCTGATGAAAACAGCCTGCATGTTAAATTTGCGGACGAAGCCGTTTGTATCGGGCCGCCGGCCAGCAGAGACAGTTATTTAAAAATTCCATCCATACTTGCCGCAGCTGAAATTACAAATGCAGAGGCCATTCACCCGGGATATGGGTTCCTGGCAGAAAATGCTGAATTCAGCAGGATTTGTGCAGAACATGAAATTAAATTTATCGGCCCTTCACCTGAAATGATTAATGCAATGGGCGACAAGGCCACTGCAAAAGCCACGATGATCAAGAATAAGGTACCGGTCGTTCCGGGATCGGATGGAGTGGTATCGGACGTGAAAAAAGGTGAAGAGATAGCCACCGATATCGGATTCCCTGTAATCATTAAAGCAAGTGCCGGCGGCGGCGGCCGTGGAATGCGTGTTGTTAAAGATGTAGCAGCTTTTAAAAATGCATTTAACACCTGTCGCAGTGAAGCTGAGAGTGTATTTGGAAATCCGGCTGTTTATATCGAAAAATTTGTAGTGAACCCACGCCATATAGAAATTCAGATTATGGGAGACACCCACGGCAACGTAATTCACCTCGGTGAACGAGAATGTTCATTGCAGCGTCGTCATCAGAAAATACTTGAAGAAGCCCCCTCTCCTGTTCTTACGCCTGAAGTGCGCGAGAAGATGGGCCTGGCAGCTGTAAATGCCGGTAAAGCCATTGATTATGAAGGCGCCGGAACAGTAGAGTTTATTGTAGATAAAGAATTGAATTTCTATTTCATGGAGATGAATACAAGAATTCAGGTAGAACATCCGGTTACTGAAGAGATTACGGATTCAGATCTGGTTAAAGAACAAATCAAATCTGCAGCCGGACTAAAAATTGATACAAAAAAACTGAAAATGAGAGGCCATGCCATTGAATGCAGAATCAATGCCGAGGATCCGGCTCATAATTTTCGCCCTACCGCAGGTACAATTACAGCATTAAATCTCCCGGGTGGACACAGCGTAAGAGTTGATACTCATGTCTATGCAGGTTATAAAATTCCTCCTCATTACGATTCAATGATTGCAAAATTGATCGTCAGTGCTCCTACCCGCAAAGAAGCAATAAACCGTATGCGCAGAGCACTTGAAGAGTTTATTGTTGAAGGTGTAAAAACTACCATACCTTACCATTTACAGCTGATGGACGATCCCGGTTTTCAAAAGGGTGAGTTTAACACGCAATACCTCGAAGAATCCTTTACCTTTAACCCGGAAAAAATTTAAGTTTAAGTGATATGAAAACACCTGACAGTCTGAAATATACCCGCGAACATGAATGGATAAAAGACAATGGTGACGGTACCATCACCGTCGGTATTACTGATTTTGCACAAAGCGAATTGGGTGATATCGTATTTGTAGAACTGGAACCGGAAGGGTCTGAATTTGAAAAAGATGAAGTATTGGGCACCGTTGAAGCAGTAAAAACAGTATCCGAGCTCTTCTCCCCGGTCTCAGGCGAGGTTGTTGCCGTGAATGAAGAGCTGGAAGATGATCCTGAACTTGTGAATAATGATCCATATGAAAAAGGCTGGATGGTTAAAATCAAATACAGCGATGCTTCTGAACTGGATAGTCTGCTTACGGCAGAAGATTATAAAGAACTTATAGACTAACAGATTATATGCTCAATCATCACGATGAGTGGATACTCATCCTGGATTTCGGTTCTCAATACACTCAATTAATTGCCCGCAGGGTACGTGAATTAAATGTTTACTGTGAAATTCATCCCTTTAATGTGGATCCGGATCAATTTACAGATCATCCTCCAAATGGCATCATTTTATCCGGAGGCCCAAAAAGTGTATATGATTCGGATGCTCCCCTGCTGAATCTGGAGTTCATTAATTTCGATGTCCCTCTATTGGGAATCTGCTACGGGCTGCAATCGCTGGCACATGCCATTGAACCAAACAGCGTTGAAAAAGCCCACAAAAGGGAATTTGGAAGAGCCAGCCTGTTAATTGATGACCCATCCGGACTATTTAAAAATGTTAAAAATGAATCCACGGTTTGGATGAGCCATGGGGATCATATTAAAAAGCTTCCGGAACCATACGTCGTTATAGCCCACACAGACAATGCTCCGGTTGCAGCCGTAAGGCACCGGGACAAACCAATTTTCGGAGTGCAGTTCCATCCGGAAGTTGTTCACACAAAGGAAGGCTCACAAATTCTTGAAAATTTTGTGAAGGTTATCTCGGGATGCTCCGGCAGTTGGACAGCCTCATCATTTATAGAAACAGAAATTGAAGAGATACGACGAAAAGTCGGAAACGACAAGGTGATCTGTGGCCTGTCCGGCGGGGTTGATTCTACGGTTGTTGCTACATTAATTCACGAGGCGATTGGCGATCAGCTCCTATGCATCTTTGTTGATAACGGTTTGCTTAGAAAAAATGAATACCAGGATGTTCTGGCGGCTTATAAAGAGCACCTTAAGTTGCCTGTTAAGGGAATAGATGCAACAGACCAGTTTCTGGCTAACCTGAAAAATGTATCAGATCCTGAGGAAAAACGTGTTATTATCGGAAATACATTTATAGATGTATTTGATGAAGCCATTAAAGATGAGAGTGAATATAAATTCCTGGGGCAGGGAACACTTTATCCGGATGTGATTGAAAGTGTTTCATTTAAGGGACCTTCTGCCACTATTAAATCTCACCACAATGTGGGAGGGCTTCCCGATAAAATGAAACTTAAACTGATTGAACCGGTCAGAGAATTATTTAAAGATGAAGTTCGAAATGTAGGCCGTGAACTTGGAATTCCCGAAAGCCTGATAGGCCGCCATCCATTTCCGGGCCCGGGCCTTGGAATCAGAATCCTGAGTGATATCACAAAAGAGAAACTGGATTTACTGAAAGAAGCGGATCACATATTTATTCAATCATTGCGGAAACATGGATTATATGATAAAGTATGGCAGGCCCTTACCGTTTTACTGCCTGTTCAGTCTGTGGGAGTTATGGGAGATGAACGTACTTATGAATTTACAGTTGCCCTGCGTGCTGTAACCAGTTTAGATGGAATGACGGCCGACTGGGCACATCTTCCCTACGATTTTCTCTCAGAAGTAAGTAACCGAATCATCAATGAAGTGAGGGGAATAAACCGGGTTGTTTACGATATCAGTTCTAAGCCGCCTGCGACAATTGAATGGGAATAACCGGGAACAATTTTTACAATTTTCTCTTTATTGACATGTACTGACACAACAAATATTATGAAAAAAATTTCGATTGTAATTTTACTTTTTCTGGTTTCTGTAATCAGCCTGCAGGCCCAGAATTTTGATGAAGCAATGGCATTATATAATGATGAAGAGTTTGAAGAAGCTGCAAACTTATTTATTGGCCTTGAAGATGATCGTTCTGTTCTTTTTGCCGGTAAAAGCTTACTCTCGCTCGGTCAAAATACAGCAGCTCTCGGTTATTTGAATCAAGTACTGACCAGCGATTTAGAAAGTATACAGCATGAGGCTCTTTATTCACTATCCATTGCTCATTTCAGACTTAAAAATTATAGTACAAGCCTCGATTATCTCAGAACGCTGCTGGAAAGTAATAACCGGACCGGGCTTCGTTCAGATGCTCAGAGATTATATACTCAGCAAATGAACTATTTAAGTATGTCTGAACGGTTTGAAATACTCAGGAAGGTTCAGTCACCTGCCGTTCGTTTCGATTTGGTAAACAGCTCCAAAACCTATACTGATTTCGATACCTATTCTATATTAATGTCTGAATTTTTAAAAACCGTACCCGACTCCACTCAAAAAACAAGGTATCTGCAACAACTGGAGATTGACACACGGCTCCGTCAGTTTTTCAATCAATATCCAACAGCTCCCCAGGGAATCGTTTACAATATCGGCGTCATCCTCCCCACGTTTGACGAGAATGACCCTGATTTTACAATTCCAAGAAATATTTACTATGGGATGATCATTGCTGCCGAAGAGTTTAATATTACAAATGCGAACAGAAAAGTGCGTTTACATTTTAAAAATTCAGCAGAAAATACAGATACGACCTCAGCCGCCCTCACTGAATTGGTCTGGGCCAACCAAATAGATGCTGTTGTGGGCCCGCTGTTTTCAGAGCCGGCGGAAAGAATGGCACAACTTGCTGAAGAATACCGTGTACCCATGATTGCCCCTCTTGCCAACTCAGACGAATTAAATTTAGACTACAACTATACTTTCCAGCTAAACCCAACCTTTGAAATTCATGGAAAAGAGATGGCCAGATTTGCCGTGGAAGAACTGGAACTCGATTCGATAGCCATCATTACTGATAGCCAATCACTTGGCAGAGCATCGGCCCTTAGCTTCAGGTATGAAGCAGAAAAACTGGGTGCACATATCAGTTACTATTTCGAAGACGACTTAGCCTCAGTGGGATATGA
>JBBDMD010000111.1:0-4865 GCA_040878515.1 Balneolaceae bacterium
TTTTTCGCGGCGGATAAATACCTGGCCCGTAATGTGTCCCAGCAGAAAAAAGATGGGATTGTACTGAAGCTGCCATTTGGCCACGAAACGAACTTTTGGTAAACCAAGTGCCAGGATGGTGAGTATATCAAGTGTTGAACTGTGGTTGATAATAAAAACAGCGGGGGAAGTAATGGGATCTGTATGCTTTTTAATCTTAAACCGGATGCCGGCAGTGTAGAATACAGGTTTGGTGATGATAGGGGCAATGGTTTCAACTACAAAATTACTCAGTCTTCCAAAGGAAAAAATCAACAACAGTATAATGACCGGTGTCACGACCAAAAGCATTAGAAAAAATACAAGGATGGATAAAATACTCCGGATGATTTCAGTAAAGGTAAGTTTCTCTGTCTCAGCTGTCATAGTTGATTTAGGGTTGCAGAATGTACAAAGCAATATATGTACCGGAAAGGTAAAATCGAATGGATGAATTTGATGGCATCTGGAGATGAGGTTTACCTGATGGAATGGATTTGCCGGTCAGTGAAGGAATATCAGTAATAAACTATCTGAAAGCATCTTCAAAGTGAGTAATTTGAGGGGCTCTCTTTCCTTCCTGAACAATCGAAATTATATCAAACCGGACAACGGCAGTCTGCATTTTACGTTCATAAACCCATGCTTCGGCTGCTTTCTTAATATTTTGCTCTTTTTTGGGCGTCACATACTCTTCGGGGCGCCCAAAATAGGTGTTCGATCTGGATTTTACTTCCACAAATACAATGTAGTTCCGGTCGGTTGCAACAATGTCGATCTCGGCTTTATCGAACGTGTAGTTGCGATCAATGATCAGCCACTCTTTCGATTCCAGGTAAGCTGCGGCAAGATCCTCTCCTTCATTCCCTATTTCACGGGTTGATTTAGGCATTATCGTTCTCCGTCTCCGTGCCGGGTAATACAACAGGTTTGTTCCCTTTTAGAGATTGATGAGCCTCCGCCAGTTTAACGAGCTGTTTCAGAAACTTCAGATTTTTTTTATTGATATAAGGCAGCATCGCTTTTGTAAAACGGTCGAACATTTCAAGAAACTCGATAAAGTTTTCAATTCTTTCCTGAAATTCTTCTTCCTCTTTTGAATCGGTACCGTTCTCTTCAAAGAGGTGCAAACACTCTGTAAGGCTCTGTTTGATAGGGGTAATTTCGCGCTGCTGCCGCTCATGCACCAGGATGGCTACAATGTTCCAGACATCAGTTTCGGCGGTGTAATAATCCTTGCGCTGCCCTTTAAAATGCACTTTGTGAATTAACTGCCACTGTAACAGATTCCGAAGGTTCATATTTGCATTTCCCCGGCTGATATTCAGCTGGTCCATGATGGTATCGGTATCCAATGGATTACCTTCCGCATAAAGCAGTGCATGGATCTGGGCCATGGTTTTATTAATTCCCCATGCTGATGCCATTTCGCCCCAAAGCAGTACAAACTGTTCAATTGCTTTTTTATGGGTTTCTGTTTTGGAGCCTGGCATCTGGTTAATCGCCCGTATCGGATTTTGTGGTTTTGGAATCTTTTGGTTCTGTCTTCTTCTCAGCCGGTTTGTCGTCGGATTCGGCTTTAGGAGAACCGTTTTTAGTTCCATTGTTTTTATAGTCGGTAACATACCATCCGGTTCCTTTCAAGACAACACCGCTGCCCCCCGAAATAATCCTTTTTACGGCCTGGCCGGTTTCAGGACAACTTTTCAGGGCATCTTCGTTTATACTTTGCATCACTTCAAAAACAGTACCGTCTTCTCTTTTGTATTCGTATGTAGGCATTTTAGATAATATTTAAAATTGTAGATTGGACTGACTTAAGCAGAAAATGTGCCAAAAATAAAGTTGTTTACAAGTTGTCAGCTATGCAGTGATGAAAGCCCGTTTTTAAACCGGATCATCGCCTCTGTTAAGTCGCTTATAGATGCCGCATAACTAATGCGCAGCCCGTTGGGTTCACCGAATGCATCCCCCGGTACGGTGGCTACACCATGTTTTTCAAGAAGATAGAGGCAGAGATCAGTGCTTGAATGTATTTTATCCCCCTCGGGTGTTGTAGAATTTAAAAAATGGCTGATATCGGGAAATACATAAAAAGCCCCCGAAGGCGTGAAACAATTCACACCATCGATTGCCTGCAGCTCTTTTACGATAAAGTCTCTTCGCTCCTTAAATGCTTCCCGCATTTTTTCAATGGGCTTAAGTGAACCCGTATAAGCTGCCAGTCCCGCTTTTTGGGATATGGAAGAGGGAGCAGATGTTTCCTGGCTCTGTATTTTTGCCACAGCATCCGCTATGGATTTTGGTCCGGCCATATAACCAAGCCGCCAGCCGGTCATCGCAAAGCCTTTTGAAAATCCGTTGATAATAACGGTTCGATCAGCCAGGGAAGGTTCTGCATTGAGTATACCGACATGAGGCCCGTCGAAAACGATATATTCGTAAATTTCATCAGAAAAGATGAGGATATCCGGATATTTCATTAAAACATCTGCTATTTCGCGAAGCTCCTGCCTGCTGTAGCAGGCACCCGTTGGGTTTGACGGAGAACAGAGAATAATGGCTTTGGTTTTTTTAGTAATAGCTTCTTCAAGCTGTTCTGGTATAAGTTTATAGTTATTTGAAAAGGTGGTTTTCAGAATAACCGGTTTGCCTTCAGCCAGCTTTACCATTTCGGGGTAGGAAACCCAGTAAGGGGCGGGTATGATGACTTCATCCCCCGGATTGATGGTGGCCAGTAAACTGAAACCAATAGATTGTTTTGCCCCGTTAGACAGTACAATCTGATCGGCCGGAAAGTCAATTTGATTCTCTATTTTTAATTTTTTGGAAATAGCCTCCCGTAGTTCTGGTATACCTGTATTCATTGTGTAACCGTGAAACCCATCGGTGATTGCCTCGATGGCAGCGTTACAGATGTGAGCAGGTGTTTTGAAGTCCGGTTCCCCCGCACTCAGCGATATAACGGATGCCCCTTCACGTGCAAGCTGTTTGGCTCTGGCTGATATTTTAAGCGTCTCGGAAGGGGAGAGATTAAGGGCTCTTTTCGAAATCATATATAAAAAAGTTGAGTGTTTAGTGCGTATAATGAACTTTAAATTGCTGTTCTGAGTATGTACAGACTATCAGATATTCGGTTTAAAGCTAATTACGGAATCTGTTTTCTTTGATAAGGGTAAGTTAGTAAAAACGAGCTCGGTATTCTATGGGTGATTACCGTTTTAAGGTGAAGTATTGAATTTTTCTTGCAGGGCTTTCGCAACATTTTCAGGGACAAAGCTGCTCAAATCTCCATCCCAGGCCGCAATTTCTTTTACAATGGTGGCAGAGATAAACGTAAGCTGTTCATCGGGCATAAGAAAAACGGTATCAATTTCGGGAGCCAGCCGCCTGTTGGTGAGTGCCATTCTGAATTCATATTCAAAATCTGAAATTTGCCTGACCCCCCGGAGCAGCACATTTACATTTTTCTGACGGGCAAAATTTATGAGCAGCCCTGTAAATTGTTCGATCTCAACCTGTTCTGCCCAGGAGGAGCCGTTTATGCACTCCCTGATAAGCTCAATCCTTTCTTCTCCGGTAAAGACAGCACTTTTTTTGTTATTTACGGCCACAGTTACAATAACTTTATCAAACAGTTTGGTTGCACGCTGCAGAATATCCAGGTGTCCGTTTGTAAATGGATCGAAAGAACCGGGATAGAGAGCTGTTTTACCCATAATTTTGGATTTGGGAGAGTTAGAAATCTACATCACTGAGTTTAAATATACTAACGATGGTTCGGCCATACGCTTTGGAGTAGACACAATGTTCTTTCGAACTGAAATTGTGGCGTTTGTCGTGTTCGAGGATAAACCAGCCATCTTCCCGCAGCCAGTTCCCGTCCAGGATCGTGTCGATCATCTCTTCCATTAAAAAATAGTCGTAAGGAGGATCGGCAAATATAAAATCGAATGAGCCGTAATCTTTTTCGAGAAATTTTTCAATATCCATGGCAATTGTCTGAACCTGGGATTCCACACCGAAAGTTTTTGCCAGTTTTTCGATATGCTGAATATGCCGCGATTCATTATCCACAAATAATGCGGATTCTGCACCACGGGAAATGGCTTCAAACCCAAGATTCCCGCTTCCGGCAAAAAGATCCAGTATTCGGGTGTTCTCTAAATATACCCGCGCGGCGATCACGGAAAAGAGGCCTTCTTTTGCCCGGTCTGTGGTGGGCCGCAGCTGATCCGTGGGCGGAACAGGTATTTTCCGGCCTTTCAGTTTTCCTGTAATAATTCTCATGTCTGATCCTGCTCTTTTACATTCAGGTTCAGACTCATTAAAATGGCGGGATATGCACTTTCAAGCCTGAAACCATAGGTTTCTTCATCAGCCTGAACCTGCATGTTATTCAGGTTGTTCATCAGATTAATTGTGCCCGATTCATCCCAGAAGGGTGTAAGCATTTCAGCCACATCCCGGCTGTTCTGTCCAAACAGGTATATCTCCTCATGGATTCCATTCATCCAAGATATTTTGCCGGCGTATAAATTCCATAGGTAGGGAAGGTCACTTAAGGATTCGAACCGTATATAGGTGCAGCCTCTTAGTTTGCCAAGAATAAAGGATGATACAGAGATATAATTTTGCTGGCAGTGAATAATAAGAAAGGCACCGTTTATATTTGAATGAAGCTGCCATTCGACACCCAGCTCAAATTCAGATACGTACTCTGAATTGTTAAAAGAACCCAAAAGATGATTAAAACCATTCATAGCGGAACTGTTTCTAAGCAGCAGAAGGCGGTAGTCAATATTGCTGACGGTATGCCATACGGTTTCTATTTGACTGCGATCAGA
>JBBDMD010000112.1:0-2001 GCA_040878515.1 Balneolaceae bacterium
GGAATTCTGGCAAAGGTCTGAAGATCGCAATCGTGCTACTGCTCAGTATATGATGCACTGGGTTTAACGGAATATGAAGCAATTGAAGGTTTTGTCAGGTATCATTTTTAACCGATATTAAATATTAAGCTGTCAAAATTCTGATTACTATACAGCCCGGATTTCTCACCAAGAGATTTTTTCCTCAGCAAGGCGAAGATAAAATAGCAGCGGAAACGTACGTGAGTACGTTGAGCACGCCATTTTAGATTCAACGCCGCTGAGGGGAAAATGTCGCAGAAAAACAGGGTGTTTTTTTCTTAGACTCAAAATATATATCTTAAAAAGATATAAAACATATAGTTACATCATGTTCCGCTTATTTTCTGTGAGATATCTGGGATAGCTGATCTACCCACTAATACTTCACCAAATCTAACTTAATTCTTATGAATATTATCAGATTAATCCTGGCTATTTTGCTTCCGCCTGTTGGAGTTTTTTTAACGGTGGGTATTGGCGGAGCCTTTTGGTTAAACATCCTGCTAACCATACTTGGATACATTCCCGGAATTGTTCACGCGGTCTGGGTCATTGCCAAAAACGATGTATAATAAAAAAAGGTACGGTATTTACACAGGTTTTCGGGCAACCGCATAAACTCCATTTCCTTTTTTGTTTTTTGTATATAAATCGGCCAGGTTCATTACAAGACAGAAAGGCAGCACCAGAGGATAGTAGATCAGCAGAGGTATTACAGCAGGCAGCCCAAGCTTGTTAAACCAAAGCATTGGCCATTTAACGGACATTACCCACGCCTTATGGCCCCAAAACCCATAAGTGTAATGGATATTATCCGGTATAAATCCGGCTGAGTCCAGTTTTGCAGCCAGTTCTTCTTTTGAATATCCGGGCCGGGCATGTTCACCTACAAACGATTCATCTCCATCAGCATCCTCCTCCGAATAATGTGAAGGTGAGTGCATGATGAAATACCCACCGGGATGCAGGCATTGATACAAATTTTCCATCACTTTAATATCATCTTCGATATGTTCAAGTACATCAATGCAGATGATCATATCAAACTGAGTCTCAGATTCAAAATCGAGCAGGTTGGCTTTATAAAATTGAATCCTTCCATTGAGAATCTCATCTTCAAAATAATAACGGTTATCTTTGAGATAGTCTTCTTTCACATCCACAGAGTGAATTTGAACCTGATCAAACTGAGAGAGCAGAAACCGGTCATACTGGCCAAAACCACTGCCAGCATCCAGGAGTGTCCATGTCCCCGCCCGATCAAACTTTTCTCCCCTGTTCTTTATGAGATGACGAATATGCCAGCTTCTCAGAAAAAAAAGATCCAATAAAAAATAGAATAACCTCCTCAGAAATCTTGATTTCTTGACTATTCGGGCAAATTTATCCTTTACAGGATCGTACTGAATGGTACTCATACGCCCAGCTTTTTCTCAATATTCGGCTTCTGCCTGTCTGCCTGCCCTTTATTGATAAGTTCCCCGATAAAGCCTATTGAAAAAAACTGAACGCCCACCACAATCAATAAAATTCCAAGGAAAAGAAGCGGGCGATTCCCAAGAGGTTCTCCAAAAATTATTTTCAGATAGGATAAATATCCACTGATCACACCTCCAATGATCAGAAATAATACACCCAGAGACCCAAAAAAGTGCATGGGCCTGTGTATATACTTCTTTACAAACAACAGTGTTAAGAGGTCCAGAAACCCATTTAAAAATCTGGAAATTCCAAACTTTGTTTTTCCGTATTTTCTTGAATGATGTTTTACAACCTTCTCACCTATCCGGTTAAACCCTTCCCATTTTGCAAGCAGGGGCACATACCGGTGCATTTCGCCATATAAGTAGATTTGATCAATCACTTCCCTTCTGTACGCCTTCAGGCCACAATTAAAATCATGCAAATCGATCCCGGTAGTCCATCGGGTAACAGTATTGAAGAATCGTGATGGAATGGTTTTGGTTATCGGATCGTGTC
>JBBDMD010000112.1:2101-4860 GCA_040878515.1 Balneolaceae bacterium
ATTTTTCTGATCTGAATTATGTATATTTTTCTCCGGCAATGGTTTTTATCTTAAACTATGATTGAATGAATTGATAATGTTTATGTTTGTAAAGCGTCTGCAATGGACTGTTTCCACAATTGAACCGGATACACACTGATCAATATTTTACTAAAAATTTCTACAATCGGACCGATTCACGCAATATATTTCAAAACTGAAAATAAAGGATTTCAACACCATGAAGAAATTGTATTATTCTATAGGTGAAGTCAGTGAAATTACATCTATTGAACCTCATGTATTGCGTTATTGGGAAACCATATTCAAGGATCTCACTCCCCGGAAAAACAAAGCCGGAAACCGCACTTACCGCGAAGAGGATATCACTTTTGTGCTTAAGCTGAAACATTTGATACAGGAAAAAAAATACAGTACAGCAGGAGCAAAAAAGATCATTGAACAGGAAGCAGATTCGGGCGCCAGGGAGAAATCAGTTAAACCAGCTCTTCCGCTTGAAGCTGAAAAAGACCTTGAGGAGATCAAGGTCTTTCTCAATAAACTCTTGGAAAAACTATAGTCCGGGCGTGTATCACAGTTAGAAAAGCAATCAATTTACAATATAATTTTGTTGATCACCGGAAACCCAAAATTTACAGGCTATACCCATCATACTTCCTGTTTTGAAAATCCCAGAATCAGCATATACAAAAATTCAGTGCAGATAAGCAGTGTCACACTTACAAGGTGAACCATCTGAAGCAACCCGGGCATATCCAGCCTTTCCATGCCTACCCCTACTATGATTTGAAGAAGGATCAATCCCCCTATCACCCATCCCGTTTTTACCAGCCGTGTTGATACTTCATATTTCCCATTAAAAAAAACGAGCAGGCCACCCAGAAGTACGATCAGCCAGGAGAAGCTTCGATGTACTTCATATAACCATCCAATTGAATCGATCCATCTCTCTCTGGGCAGGGAGAGAATGTTTTTCGAAACATCAACGGCTTCCCTGACCTGTGTACCCATAACGAGCTGAACAAGCGTCATAAACAAAAGAACCCCCGATATCCAAAGCAGTATTCTCTTTGTTTTTGCATCTGTTTTTGTAATCAGCAGGTCACTCATAGCCTTAAAACACGCATATAGCAGTGTATTCACAATCACCATTGCGGTAATCATGTGAATCGTAATCATGCCCGCACTAAGTTCTGAACGGACAACCTGCCCGCCAAGCCATCCCTGAAAAAGCACAAGAATAAAGGCCACTCCCGATGCAATTGTAATCTTTATCTCCGATTTTCTGTACCTAAGTGATATTACAAACGTAGCAGTGATAAAAATGCCGATTATAACACCCGCCAGGCGATTTACATACTCGAGCCACGTATGTAACGGATTAAACTGAGAGGCATCATATCCCGGGGGGAGTTCAGCAGCTGATGTTGGGGGAATCCACATTCCAAAACATTTTGGCCAGTCCGGGCATCCCAGCCCTGCACCAACGGCTCTTACCAACCCTCCGATCAGTATCAGTACAAGTGTGGCAATTACTGTTGTGAGTGCTGTTTTTTGGTATAGGTTTAATTTCATCATTATAAGTTACAGGATCCAAACAGGAACAACATTTGAAAAAGTAATTCAGTTTAAAAATGGCTTGATACAGCCTTCCTAATTTAATCTCTTAACCAATACCATGTTCAATCAATTCGCAGGATATCAGAATTTCCATTCACAGGTATTTCATTTTCTGATGGATATTCGAGAGGAAAAACGATCCGGTATTCTGACAGCCGGAATTTAAAACTTCCAGTAACATATCACATCTAAAAAGGTTAATTTTGGATTATATAAAACAGATTCAGTTTCAATGGACAGAGCTTCTACAGCAGGCACTACATTACGGGAATTCCTTGCAACAGCAAGCGACTATTATGAGCTTACGAAGCCCGGAATTACATTTACTGTACTTGCGAGCATGCTCATCGGATTTTTGATGGGTTCTGCAGGGGGAGTGAACATGGCTCTCATGATTCATGCATTGTTGGGAACCTATCTTATTGCTTCGGGCACTGCTGCACATAACATGTTTATGGAACGCGGTTTTGACGGGTTAATGAGGCGAACCAGTAAACGCCCGCTGCCCGATTCAAGAATACAGCCGCGCAATGGTTTTATCTTCTCCATGGGATTGGTTTTAGCCGGGCTGATTTATCTGTTTCTGATGGTAAATGCGGCAGCAGGATGGGTCTCTCTTGCTACAACTGTTATCTACCTTTTTGCTTATACGCCTTTAAAAAGAATATCTGCACTCAACGTCTTTATTGGTGCAGTACCGGGTGCCCTTCCAGTTGTTGGTGGCTGGGCTGCGGCAACGGGAACCATATTTGAACATGGCATGTGGATTCTGTTCGGAATCATCTACTGCTGGCAAATTCCCCATGTGATGGCAATTGCCTGGGTCTGTAAAAACGATTACGAACATGCTGGATTTAAAATGCTGCCCAAAAATGATCCAAAGGGAATAAAAGCAGTCTTATGGATTCTTTTACCATTGCTGGCGCTTATTCCAACCGTCTATAAACTCTATGTTATGGACCTGGTGGGATGGCTCTACCTGGCCGGTGCACTTCTTACAACACTTGCATTTCTTTGGTATGGTATCCGGTTTTCAATATCAAGAGATGTGCAAACTGCAAGGGCTTTGATGTTTGCCTCGTTCGCGTACCTGCCCCTCATATGGATTTTCATTTTTGTGGACTGGATGATTCTTTAAG
>JBBDMD010000113.1:0-4858 GCA_040878515.1 Balneolaceae bacterium
CGCCCACCTGCATCGACACTTCGTATTTATCTGTCTGATAGCCGAAACTTCCCGCCATTCCGCAACAACCGGTCTGCATCTCAACAGGTTCAAAACCAAGAAGTTTGAACAACTGCACGAGCGGAGCATTCCCAACCAGCGCTTTGGTGTGGCAGTGGCCATGAATCTGTACCTGTTTGCCTTTACCAATATTGACTGGGTCTGTCGCAGCCAGTTCGCTCAATAAAAACTCCTCCCATAAAAAACTGTTTTCAGCAATCAGGTGGGCTTTTTTCATATTCTTATCGTTGCAAAGGTCGGTGTATTCATCGCGGAGCGTCAGGATCTCACTTGGTTCGAGCCCTACAATTGGAATTCCCATCTCCGCGAACGGATAGTATCGTTTGATATTCTCCTCACATATTTTAACGGCTTCATCAAGCAGACCCTTGGAAATCTGTGGCCTGCCCGTTGGCCAGATTCCGGGTACCATCACACCAAAACCGAGTGACTGTAAAACTTTGCACGCGGCAATGGCAATTTCGGGTTCGTGATAGTTTGTAAACACGTCTACCATAAGCAATACCGGTTTTGCGCCTTCCTGATTGTATTCGCTCTTATTCTTTTTGAACCATGATTGAAATGTCTGATTTGCAAACTCCGGCAGGTCCCGCCGGGAGTCGATTCCAAATAGTTTTTCGAGAATGGCTTTCGTCGGCTTTTGCCTGTTGATAAAGTTTGAGACCGGCGCAAACAGTGATGCCAGCGGGTAGAGTTTTTCGGGCTGACCAAAAAATCGCTCACCAGCCGTTGTTCCGTTCTCTTTATGATAGCCGTTCATAAACTCAGCTTTCATCTTGGCCATATCCACGTTAGCGGGGCATTCGCTTTTGCACGCTTTGCAGCTCAGGCAAAGACTGAGTGCTTCTTTTAACTCTTCAGATCCGAATGCTTCCTTCTGTTTGCCCGAAAAAAGCTGCCGAAACAAATTTGCCCGTCCGCGTGTATTGTCTTTCTCATCCCGGGTGGCGTGATACGACGGACACATTGTGCCCCCGCTCTCAGCCAGTTTCCGGCATACACCGGCACCGTTGCACTGCTCAATAGCTCCGTCAAACCCACCGGCAGTACGCCAGTTAAATACCGTATCAACTGCCGGACGATGATAGTCCGGGCTGTAGCGCAGGTTACTGTCAATAGGTTTGGGATCGAGAATTTTTCCGGGATTAAACCGGTATTCCGGATCCCAAAGTTCTTTTACCTGTCTTAACAGCGGCATCATCTTTTTGCCAAGTACAGTTTCAATATAGGGGGCTCGTGCCCGGCCGTCGCCGTGCTCACCCGACAATGAACCACGGTATTTTTTTACCAGCCCGGCTACTTCAGCTGCAATCTCTTTCATGGTTTGTATGCCGGCTTTGGTTGTGGTATCAATCACGGGACGAAGATGTAGCTCACCCACTGAAGCATGAGCATAAAAAACACAGGACGTATTGTGTTTGTCCAGAATTTTTTGAAATTCCGAGATGTAATCTGGTAAGTCTTCTACCCGGACAGCAGTATCTTCCACAAATGTTGGCGATGGATTTTTTCTGCCAAGTCCCATTAAGAGTCCAAGGCCTGCTTTACGAAGATCCCAAACCCGGCGCATTTTATCTGCATCCGAAAGAAATGGATGGGCATACCCGTAGTTCAGTTCCTGAAGTTTTTGAGCCAATCCGGCAGATCTTTTTTCAAGGTCGTTTAAATCATCTCCTTCAAACTGCACTATTAAAAGACATTTGGGATCATCTTCCAGGAAGAACCGGTTCTTATTTTGCTCAATATTTCCTTTGGTGGCATTCAGGATAATATCATCCACCAGTTCTACCGCGGCGGGATTCCACTTTACAATCTCTACCGTGGCCAGCATTGCCTCGTGGATAGACCTGAACTGGGGAATGACCAGTGTTTTGGCTTTGGGCAAGGGTACAAGATTTACTTTTGCGGAAACCGTCATAGCCAGCGTTCCCTCGCTGCCACAAAGAAGTTCTGCAAGGTTAAACGGCCGGCCTCCGGGAGTAATCGGTTCCATTTCGCACAGCCTGTCGAGTGCATACCCTGTATTCCGGCGAATGATATCGGGGTGGGGGTAGTTTTCTGCAATATCCTCTTTATTCTTCATCAGCAGATCAATCATACCGCGATAGATCTCCCCCTCAAGGGATTCAAGCCTGCATTTTTCTTTAAGTTCTTCCTTAGATACCGGCCCAAAGGTAACATGTGAGCCATCACTTAGAACCGTCTCTACCTCCAGGATATGTTCACGGGTAGTTTTATGTTTGATGGAAAAAGATCCGCAGGAATTATTTCCAATCATCCCTCCCAACATACAGCGGTTTGTGGTGGCGGTATCAGGCCCGAATTGCAGTCCGTATATTGCTGCTTCACGGTTCAGCGTATCGCGGATCACACCCGGCTGAACATGGGCTACATTTTTTTCAGAGTCAATTTGAATAATATTGGTCATGAATCGGGACACATCCATGATTACACCATTTCCGGTAGTCTGCCCTGCCAGGCTGGTACCGGCACTGCGGGCTGTAATGGAAAATCCTTTTTCTTTAGATTTTAAAACAAGTGCCTGAATCTCAGGCAAATTTTCAGGAAATGAAACTCCTTTGGGCAGCTCTTCATACAAGGAGGCATCGTTTGCGTAAAGGCGCCGGGTAAGCGTATCGGTTTTAAAAAGAGACAATCTTTAAATGTTGAATTTATGTTAGGGTAGGAACATAATCATCCTTTACAACAGAATCATCATACTTTGCAGATCGCAAAGAAATTTTCTTCAGAGTTAATTCAAATCAAAACTACTCTGCATTTTATGAACAATCTCATCCCCGATTGCCAGTCCGGCTGTAGCCGCAGGACTGGGTGCATTCAGAACATGAATTTGCCGGTCAACTGCCTCAAAATAAAAGTCGTCCACTATTTCACCGTTGGGTTTGAGCGCCATCGCCCGAACACCGGCGGGTGAACCGGTTAAATCTGATAATTGAATGGAGGGTATTAATTTCTGAAGATTTTCAAGAAACCCTCTTTTACTGAACGATCTATACATTTCATCCAGGCCCATCTTCCAGTGCTGTCCCGCCAGTTTCCAGAACCCCGGAAAGTTGAATGTTTCGATTGTATCCTGAAGGTCGAATGAGGTTTTGGTATATCCTTCCCGTTTAAATGCAAAAACTGCGTTGGGGCCGCACTCAACGCCGCCAAGTACCATTCTGGTAAAATGTACTCCTAAAAATGGAAATTCCGGATTGGGCAGCGGGTAGATCAGTCCGCGTACTTTCTTTTCCGCCTCCGGTGTCAGTTCGTAATATTCCCCGCGGAACGGTACAATCTGAATCGATGATTTAACACCGGCTGATTTTGCCACACGGTCGGAATGCAGTCCCGCACAGTTGACCAGGTAACCCGACTTGTATTGATCGCCGGCCGTTTGAATCGTTAAACAGCCATTGGTGTGATGCACACTTTTTACTTCGCTTTGAAATTGAATGGTATGTCCGCGTTCAGTCAGTTTTTGAGCGAGCGACCTGCATACTCCGGCAAAATCAACAATTCCCGAACAGGGAACATGAATAGCTTTAACACCGCGCACATAGGGTTCAATCTCAATCAGTTCCTGCCTGTCGATCAGTTTGATCCCCTCAATCTGATTCCTCATGCCCCGCTCATATATTTCAGTCAGTTTTGGAATTTCGGTCTCATCACTGGCTACAATCACCTTGCCGCAGACATCATGGGCAATATCATTTTCCCTGCAGTAATCATTGAGTTGATGGCGGCCGTCAATACAATTTTTTGCACGATAACTGCCGGGCTTGTAGTATATCCCCGAATGGATCACCCCCGAATTGTTACCTGTTTGATGAGCGGCTACTTTTACCTCCTTTTCAAGTACTAAAATATTGGAGTCGGGATATTGCAGAGAAAGCTTATAAGCAGTTGATAATCCCACTATGCCGGCGCCGATAACGGTAAAATCGTAAACCATTCTTAAATTTTTATATGACTGACAGATGCAAAGATAACAAATGCATCATATCACACACTATATAATACGCTAATGATTACCCAATCGTTGTTTCGAAGAATAAAGGGCACATTTTTGATCATAATCCCTTATTTTATAAAACTAAATAAAGAAACAAAATTCATGACCTTGAACCATATTAAACTTTCGCTTCTTCTGTTTATAATTGCTGCATTCGTATCCTGCAGCGGAGAATCAGACTCACAGACACAAGACAACAGCCAGGAATCTATTGTTGAAAATGCAATGTTTACCGACCTGGATGGAAATGATGTCAGTATTAAAGATTACAGGGGAAAATTGGTCCTCATCGATTTCTGGGAATCATGGTGCGGTCCCTGCTTGCAGGTATTTCCGGCAATGGAGGAGTTACGAGGTGAATATCCGGAAGAATTTGAAGTATTGGCTGTAACGGTTGGCCTGAACGAGGGGCCGGCTGAAGCACGTGAATTTGCGGAAGAAAATGGGTATGATTTTGACTTTCTTTATGATGAATATGGAGTTTTTGCCCGCCTTGGCGGGCAGGGAATTCCATTTAAAGTATATGTAAGCCCTGAGGGGGAATTGATCCAGATTGAAATGGGTTCTTATGGCCGTGAGGGGGATTACAATAAGACCAAAACAAAAATCCTGGAATACTTCGGTGAGTAACTTACCCGGATCGTTTCGGTAAGTAAAACATTTACAGCCATGCTGAACCAAAATGATCTTTAGCATGTTTAGAATTTTGAACAAATTAATCACGAAATTAAGCACATGGAACAACAAGTAGATAAACTACCCTACAAAGTAAAAGATATT
>JBBDMD010000114.1:0-4815 GCA_040878515.1 Balneolaceae bacterium
TCCCTACGCGTTGGAAGGCCTTCAGGACCGGGGACAATTTTTTGTTGAACCTACTGATCCTGTGTATACCGGGCAGGTTGTAGGCCTGAATAACAGGGCAGATGATATGGTTGTTAACGTTGTGAAAAAGAAGAATCTTACAAATCACAGGGCTACTCAAACTTCAGATTCCGTAAAAATTTCCCAGGCTAAAAGAATGAGCCTGGAGCAGTGTATTGAGTTTATTGATACCGATGAACTGCTTGAAGTAACGCCTAAGAGCCTGCGCATCAGAAAAACTCATCTGGATCATAACGAAAGAAAACGTTCTGAGAAGAAAAAAGAGATGGTCTGATCCATCTCTATCGCTTATGATCACTTTGTAATCAGACTCAGGTAACGCGGCAATGCCGGGTTGGGAATTGGATATCTGTTTTTTCTGTTATATACACATGAAAAATATTAACAGTTACCGGGTATTTAAACGGAATGAAAATGGCGTGAATCCTGATGGCGGCTATGTACTCTACTGGATGCAGATAAACCGCCGGTTTCAATATAATTTTGCACTTGAATATGCAATCGGGTGGGCTAATAAACTAAATAAACCACTTCTGATTTTTGAGGCATTTTCCTGTGATTATCCATGGGCTACCGATCGCTCCCATACGTTTATGATGCAGGGTATGAAGGAGCACCTGGAGTATGCTACAGCTCAGGATTTAAACTACATATCATTTATTGAGAAAGAAGCCGGACAATACGAGCAACTGTTGAAAGGTCTGGCTTCAAATGCTTCAATTCTGGTGACGGATGAATACCCGGTTTTCATTATGCGCAAGCGGAATGAACAGTATCCCGAAGAGATGGAAATCCCCTATATTACTGTGGACAGTAACGGGCTTATTCCGCTGGGACTGACCGAGAAAGATCCCTACAGTGCCTATTTCTTTCGTAAAATTATGCAGAAGAATTTTATTGAAGCGTATACCCATCCACCAAAACAGAATTCGCTGGATGAACTTGATAATAAAGGCAGTGTTGTTTTGCCTGATTCCCTGTTTGAGAATATTCAGAATGCGAAAGACACTTTGAATGATATCCCCGGATTTATTTCAAAACTGGATATTGATCACTCGGTACAGCCTATCGGATGGCATGGAGGACGTTCAGCTGCTTTAGGAATGATGGGACAGTTTATTAAGAATGGGCTGGAGGTGTATGATGAAAAGCGTAATGATCCCGATGAACAGAAAACAAGTCAACTTAGTCCCTGGCTGCATTTCGGGAAAATATCTGAATATGAAATTGTAAAGGCTGTATTGGAACATCAGCCTGATGGTTGGGATTTAAATAAAATTACCTACAATAATGGTTCAACAGGTGGTTTTTTTAATGGAGATCCGAATATTGATGGATTCCTGGATGAAGTGATTACATGGCGTGAGGTAGGTTTTCATTTTGCACATCACCGTCCCGATTATGATAAGATCGAGAGTTTGCCTGATTGGGTACAGAAGACGATGGACGAGCACCGGAACGACCCGAGAGAGTGGATTTATAGCTACGAAGAGTTGAAAAACTCACAAACGCATGATGAAATCTGGAATGCGGCTCAGACTCAGCTACGGGAAGATGGAATCATCCACAACTACCTTCGAATGCTGTGGGGGAAAAAAGTAATTGAGTGGACTCGGGATTACAAGACAGCGCTTCAGTATCTGATTGATCTGAATAACACCTACGCTATTGACGGCCGTGATCCCAATAGCTATTCAGGTATATTCTGGTGTTTTGGACGTTTTGACAGGGCATGGCAGGAGAGAGAGATCTTTGGAAAACTTCGTTATATGACGAGTGACAGCACAAGACGCAAGGTTAAACTGAAGAATTATCTGAAGAAATACGGCCGGCAAAAATCACTGCTATAATATCGTCTTATTAATCGATAATTATAATATATCGTTTAATTTATCGATAATTTCATAATATCGATATAAATACCGATATTGTAATATGAAAGCGATCATAACAGGTGATATCATTGAATCACAAAGTGTGGAAGATCCTTCTCTATGGCTGAATCCATTAAAAGTTCTTTTTCAAAAATTCGGAACTTCACCCGAAGTGTGGGATATTTACAGAGGGGATAGTTTTCAGCTTTATACAGAGCCCGCAGAGGCATTGAGAATAGCGATTCTGATTAAAGCTGTTATTATGAAAACTCCACACGAAAATCTGGATGTGCGGCTGGCTATTGGTATTGATGAAGAGAAATTCCGGGAAGGAATAGTGAGTGAATCTACGGGAAAGGCTTATCTGTTTTCGGGCAGGTTGTTGGATCAAATCAAGCAGAAAAATGTGAATATGGCGATAAAATCCGTATGGCCGAGGCTGGATGAAGAAATAAATATGATGTTGAAATTAGCATTGATTATTATGAATTCATGGACCCGGAATTCAGCAGAAGTTGTGGAAATTGTTTTTCAGGAGTCGGGTATTACTCAAAAGGAGATCGGTGAAAGGCTTGGAATTGTACAATCTTCAGTCAATGCACGAATGAAAAGGGCATCACTGGCCGAAATCATTGAGTTTGAGCAGTATTATCGAAAGCGCATAGGAGAAAATAACCAACCATAAACAGGGCAACGAAAGTGGAATATATACTGCTTATTAAATTACTGGCTGCACACTTAGTGGGGGATTTTGTTTTACAGCCTCAAAAATGGATAACGGATAAAGTTCAAAAAAAATGGAAATCCGGTTGGCTTTATATACATGTGTTTGTTCATTTCCTGCTCATATTATTGTTTACCTGGGATTTTTCTTTCTGGCTGCCAGCGCTCATAATTATGAGCGCTCATTTAGCAATTGACCTGCTGAAACTGGTTAATCAAAAGGAATCAAACGCATCCTTTTGGTTTTTTACGGATCAGTTATTGCATTTATTGGTGATAGCAGGTGTTTGGGTTGCCATTACAGATGGCCTGATATTTCCCGTAATTCCTGCATATTTCTGGATTATCGCAACCGGATTTATCTTTGTTACTACACCATCATCATTAGTTATCAAAAATGTGATTATGAAATGGAGTGATATAGTGGCTTATGAGGATCATGAATCCCTGAAAGGTGCTGGGGAATACATTGGAATACTTGAGCGGAGTTTAATTTATATTGCTATCCTGGGTGGCCATCTTCAGGTAATTGGATTTTTGATTGCTGCTAAATCGGTATTCAGATTTGGAGACTTGACCCGAACAAAAGATCGGCGGTTAACTGAATATATATTAGTTGGAACTTTACTCAGTTTTTTAACGGCTATCTTAATTGGTATCGCCGTTAATTCATTGTTAAGATTGTCTTGAAATTCTTTGATCAGAGATGAGAAATTATTTCTGTAACCAGCCTGGAAAAATCTTCTTTCCGATTTTCGGCAGCAATTTTTACTTCCGAATGATCAAGTTTCCCTTTAATTACACCTGAGGCCATATTTGTAACAAGTGATATGGCCACAGTTTCTACATTCAGCCTGCTTGCTTCCATCAATTCAGGAGCTGTACTCATACCAATTACATCTGCGCCTAACACCCTGAATGCCCGGATTTCAGCCTTGGTTTCGTAGTTTGGGCCTGTAGTAAACATATAGGAACCTCTTTGAACATCCAGGCCAATATTAGTTGCAAGTTCCCGGGCTCGTTCAGCAAGGGGATAGAGATTGTAGCGAAATTTTTCTGCGGGGAACGCTGCCAAAGTGTGAAATGGCCTGAAAATATCATCGATTACCATCAGATCACCCACTTTAAAATTTGTATTGATCGAGCCTGCGGCATTCGAAATAATAAGTTTTTCAGCATTTAAAGCATGGGAAAGATGAACGGGTAACACTGTTGTTGAAAGGTCATGGCCTTCGTAATAATGAAACCTTCCGGAAAATGCCAGCACCTTTTTACCGTTTACTGATCCAAATATAAGTTCACCACTATGGCCCTGAACTGAAACAGCTGGAAAACCGGGTATATCGTGATAAGGAATCACTGTAGAATTCGAAATGGATTCACCAAACCCGCCTAAACCGGATCCTAAGATCACGGCAGCATCAATATGCTCTGTGATACCGGAATTATTTAAATAGTTTAAGATTTCAGACAGTTCTGGATATTGCTGATTACTCAAGGTTTTCGATATCGTATGTTTTCGACTCAGTTTGATTGGTTAGCTTAAAAATGGGATGGTGAGTTTCATGATAAGCCAGTATTCCATAATCATTCAGGTATGCAAACTCTTTGAGTTCATCTCTGACCTTCATACTCTGTTTTCCGTCAAAATCATACTTGGCGGCAAAACTGCGATTTATTTCACCTCTTGTACCGATTACATCTCCGGCCATAAGATATTTATGCTCACCATTTTCATAATAAAGAGCCTGTGAAAATTCAGTATGTCCGCCAATTTTTTTGATTCTGACATGTGGCAGGGGATTCTCCTCATCTCCTACATATCGTATATTAGCCCTGGATTCGATAAAATTGATAAAATCGATCTTGTCATCTTCATGATCCGAAAGATGATTTTTTAATTTTCCCCACTCATTTTTTGAGACCCATAGTGTGGCATCCGGAAATGTAAGTTCCCAAAACCCACTTTGATTACCTGCCAAACCACCGATATGATCAAAGTGCAGATGGCTTGCAAAGATATCAGTGATTTCAAAATCCTCAACACCGGCTTCGGATAAGTTGTTTTTGATAGTTTCGGTAGATGTATCAATACCAAATTCTCCCAGCCCGGCATCAAACAGGATATTCCGATTACCATCTTTTATAAGGAATGGAT
>JBBDMD010000115.1:0-4788 GCA_040878515.1 Balneolaceae bacterium
TCCTGAAATTTCGGATCCTCAAAAAGTTCATCCGGCGTATTTTTCCTGATTCTTGAGATCTCTTTCTGAAGCTTTGTGATCATCTGCATCAATTTAACTTTCTGCTCTTCCTTTGCTTCTTTAATCTGGTTGGATACCTCTTTTCGATTCCGCTCTAAAAACTCGAGATGAAGATGTCTCATCGTTGATTTTGCTGTCTTGTACGGATACCGGTCTCTGGCATATTCAGAGCCGGATTTGGCGCCGTGAAAATCACTCACTGAGTATCGCTCCAGCATAATATCCCCCAGCAAAGACGGGTATGGTGATTCCCTGTTGGTATAGTGTTCAATGCTTATTTCCGCTTTATCAATATGACGCTGCATGATATCCTTATAAAAATTTCGCAACTCATCATCTTCAAAATGAGTGTCGCCCACGTTGTGCCCAATAAACTGCCGCATCTTTTCTCCATACTGCAGCAGCAGCCTGATCATTTCCATTTCATATTTCGGACGCCGCTGAGTCCGTTTTCCAGAGGAAGCTTCGGTGGGTTTGTCATTCTCTTCATTGCGCAAGTGCGGCGGTGTTACCTGCTTTTGAGGTGTTCTGAATGAACGTTTTTTCTGATTTTCGGCAACAATTTTTTCGAGTTGCTGGAAAAGCTCTCTGTCGGTTCCCTTTCGGTATTTTTGTGTTTTTTGATGCAGGTGCTGTACAAATACCTGCCGGTCAAGCTCGCTGGGAATCAGAGATATACTTTCCAAAATACTGTTGATGGTTGCCGATCGGTCTCCCGGACGCTCCATTTTGCCGGCTTTTTCCGCTTTATGAATTGAAAACGTAACAAAATCCTCTGCATTTTTCTTCTTGAACTCCAGAAATGACTCTTTTCCGAACTGTTTGATAAATGAGTCAGGGTCTTCTCCTTCGGGCAGCTCCATCAAATGAACATCCATTCCTTCCGTTAATGCAATATTCATCCCGCGCTCCATGGCATTTTGCCCGGCACTGTCTGCATCGTATATCATGATTATACGCCCGGCATATCGCTGCAGAATGTTAATCTGTCTGGAAGTGAGTGAAGTACCGCTGGAGGCAACCACATTTTTCACTCCGTGCTGATGCATGGTAATGACATCTGTATATCCCTCAACAAGGATGACCTCTTCCTGTTTTCGTATTTCATTTTTGGCAAAATTTACACCGTAGACGACTTCACTTTTGTTATAAACTAACGTTTGAGCAGAATTAATATATTTGGCACTCTTTTTATTTTCATCCAGGATACGTCCGGCAAATGCAATCACTTTTCCGGATGGATTAAAAATCGGAAACATCAGCCGGTCGCGGAATGTATCATAGAACCCGTCGCCGCGCTGGCTTTTTTTTACAAGATCGGCCCCTGCCAGGTAATCTTCATCAATGCCCTCTTTTTGAGCTGCTTTCAGCAGATTGGACTGACCGGGTGAATAACCAAGGCCGAATGTTTTAATTATGGATTTATCATAACCCCGGTTCTTAAGATAGGTTCGTGCTTTTTCAGCATCAGGGGATTCCAGAAGCTGTCTGTAGAAAAATAAACCCGCAAATTTTAAAGCGTGATAAATGCCCTCTCTCTGGCGCGTTGCATCATCTTCTCCCTCCTCAAATTCATCCGGGATATCAATCCCATACCGATCGGCAAGCGAGCGCAGCGATTCCGGGAAACTGATCCCTTCCATCTGCATCACAAAGTTGAATACGTCCCCGCTTTCCCCGCATCCAAAACATTTATATATGCCCAGGTTGGGTGTCACATGAAAAGAAGGAGTTTTTTCGTTGTGAAATGGACAAAGCCCGACAAATCCGCTGCCCGACTTCTTCAGCTTCACATAGTCGCCTACAACTTCCACAATATCTGCCGTTGCACGAATTTCCTCTTTCTTATCCTCTGAAATCATATAATAAATGATAGTGAAATGATGAATTGGCTACAAGCGATAAGTTTTGAAAAGTTCCGGAAAATAGTCTCAGGGAGATGACTTCGTTGTTGCTTGTAGCTTGAAAACAATGATGGTATATTCATTCACAATAAATTAACCTAAATACTAACAAATTTACCTGATTTCATGAGCGTATTAGTAGGCAAAAAGACTCGTTTGGTTGTTCAAGGTTTTACCGGCAGTGAGGGGACCTTTCATGCAGAACAGATGATTGAATATGGCACCCAGGTTATTGGGGGTGTTACTCCCGGAAAAGGCGGACAAAAACACCTGAACAAACCTGTTTTTAATACTGTATCCGATGCAATTGAACATGAAGGCGCTAACACATCCGTAATATTTGTTCCGCCACCGTTCGCTGCCGATGCAATCATGGAAGCGGCCATTGCAGGAATAAAAGTTATTATTTGTATTACCGAAGGAATTCCGGTTCAGGATATGGTAAAAGCCAAACAGGTTTGCACAAATCATGGTGCCACGCTGATCGGGCCAAACTGTCCCGGTGTGATTACACCCGGAGAGGCTAAAGTTGGGATTATGCCGGGCATGATTTTTAGTCCGGGTAATGTGGGCCTGATTTCCCGTTCGGGAACATTAACCTACGAAGCCGTTGATCAGCTTACTAAGGCAGGACTGGGTCAAAGTACGGCTATTGGAATTGGCGGTGACCCCGTTATCGGAACCAACCACACAGATGCCGTTAAGCTTTTCCAGGATGATCCTGATACGAATGCTATCGTTTTGATTGGTGAAATTGGCGGATCTGCAGAAGAAGAAGCCGCTGAATATATTGCCAATCATGTAGATAAACCCGTTGTGGCATTTATTGCCGGAAGTACAGCTCCTCCGGGCCGCCGGATGGGACATGCCGGAGCTATTATATCCGGTGGTAAAGGGACTGCAGAAGACAAGAAAAAAGCTCTTAAAAATGCAGGCGTAACTGTCGCAGAAAGCCCGGCTGAAATTGGTGTTACTTTAAAAAATCTATTGTAATACCCATTTGTTAATGGTTAACAATTTTCAAAGCCATCCCTGATTCATTCAGGGATGGCTTTTTTTATGATTAAGAATATGTGCGATTGACAATGTAGAAATCATTAAATGAATGAATTCTACCCTATCGAATACCCATCAGGTATGATTGTATTTTTTTCAATAACCACAATACCATCAACCACATGGTATTTATCATACTCTCCATCTTCAAGATGAGTCCCACCAACAATTTTCACATCATTCCCGATACGGGCATTTTTATCAATAATCGTACGGCTTAAAAAACAGCGCTGGCCAATACCCATCAGCGGATGGTCGCCATCCAGCTGCTCCAGGTCGCCCTGGGTTGCAAAATGATCATTCCCCATTACAATGGATGATTCGATTGTCGTTCCCTTACCAATCCGTGACCGGATTCCAATTACGGACCTTTCAATACGGCTTGCCTCAATAATACAGCCCTCCGCAATCAATACGTGCTGAAGGGAGGTGCCGGTCAGTTTGGAGGCCGGCAGTAACCTGGCCCGTGTATAAATCAGCTGATCATTATCATACAGGTTAAATTCCGGAATCGTATCCGTTAACTCCAAATTTGCATCGAAAAAGGAAGATATGGTACCGATATCCGTCCAGTATCCGTCGAAAGGATAACTAACTACTTTTGCACCTTCATCAATAGCTTTAGGTATGATTTCCTTACCAAAGTCGGTGGCTTCAGGATTTTCCTTAAACAATCTGATCAGATCATTTTTATTGAATACATAAATACCCATCGATGCCAGGTAGTTTTTCCCCTGTGCTTTCATTTTGTCTGAAGTTTCTGAAGACCATTTGTCCAGTTCATCAGCCTCCGGTTTTTCAATAAAACTTTCAACCTCTCCCTTCTTGTTGGTCTTCATAATTCCAAAACCCGTAGCGTCTTCAGCAGTTACAGGAATGGTTGCAACCGTCAGGTTTGCTTTATTCTTTTTATGAACTTCAAGCAGCTTTCGATAATCCATTTGATACAGCTGATCGCCCGAGAGGACCAGTACATATTCATAGTCATAATTTGCCAGATGATGCAAAGACTGCCGCACTGCATCAGCAGTTCCCTGGAACCAGTTCTGGCTTTTGTAGGTTTGTTCAGCGGCCAGGATATCTACAAAACCATAAGAAAACAGATCGAAATTATAGGTGTTCTTTATATGCCTGTTGAGAGAGGCCGAATTAAACTGGGTCAGAACAAATATTTTCCGAATGCCTGAATTCAGGCAATTAGAGATGGGTATATCAACCAATCTGTATTTACCTGCTATAGGTACTGCCGGTTTACTTCTATGGCTTGTTAATGGATTTAACCGTGTTCCCCGTCCACCGCCCAGTATTATCGATAATGTAGATTCATTCATTTTTTCTGACCTTTGGTTAAAAGTGATTGATATAGTGAGATATAATTTTCAGTCGCTTTTTGCCACGAAAAGTCAAGTTTCATGACTTTTTTCCTTGTCTTATCAAATAACTGTTTTTTACCGAACAAATCCACTCCACGTTCAACTGTTTTTTCTGCCTGTTCGGTGGAAAAATCCTCAAAAACAAATCCATAACCATTCTTTTCCGAAATGTCAATAACTGTATCGGCAAGGCCTCCTGTTTTACGGACAAGGGGAATGGTTCCATATCGCATGGAGTAGAGTTGGTTCAGACCACATGGCTCTACCCTTGAAGGCATCAGCAAAAAATCGCTGCCTGCATATACCAAATGTGCAAGTTTCTCATTGTATTCGAGCCGGGAGTCGAAATACCCCACTAACTCTCCCTGTAATTTCCTGAACAAATCATGCAGGGC
>JBBDMD010000116.1:0-4757 GCA_040878515.1 Balneolaceae bacterium
TGCCTCATGGCGGACCTGATGATATGCAACGTCACATTGGCGACCTTGGAAATCTCGAATCGAATTCAGAGGGAAACGCAACTGCTGATTTTGTAGATTCCAATCTTCAGTTATCCGGAGAGAATACCATTTTAGGGCGTGGTGTTGTTCTGCATGCCGGCGAAGATGATCTCGAATCACAACCCACTGGAGCTGCAGGTGCACGTCTTGGTTGTGGAGTTATCGGAGTCGCAAATCCTGAGCTTTGATATTCAGTAAAAGCCCCGATTAAAACCGGGGTTTTTTTATTTTGGTTTAACTTTTAAATATCTATTAATCAAAATGACTAAAATACTCATTTCTGTCTTCTTTTCACTGGTTTTCACATCATCTCTGTTTGCACAAAATATTTCAGACATTGACGGGAATTGGGATGGCTATATTGAGATAAATGGTCAGCAGCTTATTATTGAGGCTACATTTACATATAACGAGGGTGAACTGGACGGGACGCTTAATATCCCACAGCAGCAGGCCAGTAACCTTCCCATTGAAGTAATCGGAACAGCTTCTGATTCACTGATTTTTCAATTTCAAACCGGCACAGGGCCAGCTGTTTTCAGGGGATTCCGGACAAACGGCAATACATTAGTTGAAGGCCGATACCAGCAGGCAGGCATGGAATATCCGTTTAGAATTGAAAAAATCGGATCGATGAGCAACACATCGGAAATGCCCCAGCAGAATATTGAAATTCCCACTGAACAGGGGAGTATTGAAGGAAGCCTTGTGCTGCAGGAATCACCTTCACCGCTAATAATCCTGCTTTCCGGCTCAGGTTCTCAGGATAGAAATGAAACCATCGCCGGTTTTCAAATATTTAAATCCATTGCGCTAACCCTGTACGAAAAGAGTTACTCCAGTTTTCGGTTTGACGACCGGGGAGTTGGAAAATCGACCGGGCCCGCGGATGCCACCCTTCAGGAGCTGGCGGCCGACTTAGAGTCTATTATACAGTATCTGAAACAAAATTATGAGGGCCGGTTCACAGACCTGATACTCCTGGGCCACAGCCAGGGCGGATTGGTCGCATCTATTGCCGCAAGCAATAATGAAACGCAGGTAAATGGAATCATTTACATGGCATCTCCATTTCTCAGCGGGGATGAAATTATCAATCATCAAATAAAAAAGATTTCTGAACTTCAGGGGATTCCTGATGATGTTGTTGAACAAAATCTGCAGTTTCAGAACAAAATCTATGAAGTGGTACGCTCGGGTGGTAACTGGCAGGAAATTGAGCAAAGCCTGCGGGAAAGGCTTCAGGCACAAATTGATTTACTCCCAGACCCACAGCAGGAAGCTCTTGGCAATATGGATGCTTTTATTCAGAGCCAGATTGACCGTCAGCTCTCATCAGCCAAAAGCAGGTGGTTTAAATCCTTTATTGAGCTCGAACCTGACCCATTGATTTCCGGACTCAATATTCCGTTGCTGGTTCTTTTTGGGGAAAACGATGTTCAGGTTTTGGCAGAACCCAATCGTGAGGCTGCCGAAAAGTTACGGGAGTCGTATAGCAGTTCTTTTAGCTTATCCGTTATTCCTGCGTCCAATCACCTCTTCCAGGAAACCGATTCCGGGCTGCCCAGCGAGTACGGGATGCTGGAAAAAGAATTTGCTAATGGATTTACAGAACAAATACTGGATTATTTAAACAGCTTTCGCGAGCAACTATAGACGGTAATTATTATCTGCATCCTCTGCTCTAATATTCGCCGGCTGAAAAACTTTATGCTCCGTTTTTCCAGCCCTTCATCTCCTTGCGAATCACATCCGAAAGCTGATTAACAGATACACGGCTCTGTTCCATGGAATCCCGGTAGCGTATTGTAACCGTATTGTCTTCCAGGCCTTCAAAATCAACCGTTATGCAAAATGGGGTTCCTGCTTCATCCTGCCGGCGATATCTTTTACCGATGGAACCCGATTCATCATAGAGAACCGTATAGTCTTCTTTCAGTTCTGTCTCAATTTTATGTGCCAGTTCCTGCAACTCCGGTTTTTTGACAAGCGGAAATATGCCCACCTTTGTCGGAGCCAGTTTTGGATGCAGTTTCAGCACAACCCTTGAATCTCCATCTACTTCTTCTTCCCTGTATGCATCACAAAGTACCATCAGCGTGGTTCTGTCCAGGCCAACCGAGGTTTCAATCACATAGGGAATGTATCTTTTCTGCTCTTTTTGGTCATAATACTCCATTTTCTTTCCGGAGTACTCCTGGTGCCGCGACAGATCAAAATCGGTTCGGTTATGAATGCCCTCCACTTCCTGCCAACCAATCGGGTAGTGATATTGAATATCGGCAGCGGCACGTGCATAGTGCGCCAGTTTGTCTTCGGGATGCGGAGCCACCCGTAAATTCTCTTCCCGGATACCAATGGATTTATGCCAATCAAGGCGGGTTTGCAGCCACGACTCATAATTCTCCTCATCAGTGCCAGGTTCAACAAAATATTGCATCTCCATCTGCTCAAACTCGCGCATCCGGAAGATAAACTGACGGGCAACCACCTCATTACGGAAGGCTTTTCCAACCTGGGCAATTCCAAACGGAACCTGAACCCTGGCCGTATCCAGCACATTTTTAAAGTTTACAAAGATACCCTGTGCAGTTTCGGGGCGTAAATAAATGGCATCATCATTGCCTGAGGAAGTAGCCCCGTAATGCGTTTTAAACATCAGATTAAACTGTCGTACCTCCGTCCAGTCAAAAGCACCCGATTCTGGAGCTTTAATCTCCTCTTCCATGATAATCTCATAAAGATCCTCACAAAGCCCTTTGCGTGTACCGGTTGTATCCAGCTTCTCCTGAAGTTCATCTGCTTCTTCGTCTTTGCCCTTACCCCGGAGTTTTTCAATATGCTGCTCGATCAGCATATCAGCCCGATAACGTTTTTTCGACTGCTTATCGTCAATCATCGGATCATTGAACCCTTCCACATGGCCACTTGCCTCCCACACTTTCGGATGCATGAAAATAGCCGCATCCACACCTACAATATTATCGTGAACCTGCGTCATAGCCTTCCACCATGTATCACGGATATTTCTCTTCAGTTCGGTGCCCAGTGGGCCATAGTCATAAACAGCAGCAAGCCCGCCATAAATTTCCGACGATTGAAAAATAAATCCGCGGGCTTTTGTGAGTGATACAAGTTTATCGAGGTTGTCTAATTTCGTTACAGGCATATTTATCGTTAATGTTCAACTTTCTGCACCTTAAAAGGTGAAATGGATTCATGGTTAGTTAAAGAAATCAAAGATAGGAAAAATATGCCCTTTGATGAATCGATTGTGCAGATCATTTCTTATTTTATGTTTCTTCTTTAAAAGAACTGGATTTCGATTTAAATTTTAAGTCCGCAAACCGGTTTTTTATCAATTAACTAAAATTATATCAGGCTGTATTTTGCAAAGCTAAAGTCCGGTGAAAAAGAAATCCTGGACTGCGGGCTGCAGACGGCCTCACAAACCCAACATACGAAAAATTAATCCATGCCAAATTTTAACGTAGGAATTCTCGGCGCCACAGGGGCCGTAGGACAAAAATTTATCAGACTTCTCGAAAATCATCCCTGGTTTACCATTTCCGAACTAGGTGCTTCCGAACGTTCAGCAGGAAAAAGCTACGCCAAAGCAGCAAACTGGATTGAAAGCACCCCGATGCCGAAGAGTGTATCCGGCATTTCCGTTAAAAATTGTGATCCATCACAATTCAGTCAGGTCGATTTTGTCTTTTCAGGTCTCGACTCTTCCGTTGCTACAGAAATTGAATCCGCTTTCGCCGGTGCGGGAATTCCCGTAATCAGTAATGCAAAGAATTTCAGAACCCACGAATCAGTTCCACTGATGATTCCCGAAGTAAATCCCGATCATATTGAGATGATCAGCGGACAAACTTTTTCGGAAGATGGATCCGGATGGATTGTTACGAATCCAAACTGTGTGGTGGTTCCCCTTGTGATGAGCCTGAAACCTCTTCATGATCAATTTGGCATCAAATCAGTGATCCTTACTTCCATGCAGGCGATTTCGGGTGCCGGATATCCCGGTGTGCCAAGCCTCGACATTCTTGGTAATGTAATTCCACTGATAGGCGGTGAAGAGTCCAAAATCCATACTGAGCCTCTTAAACTTCTGGGTACATTAAAAGATGGTAAAATTGAACACGCATCATTCCCCGTTCAGGCTACGGCTACCCGTGTACCGGTCATCAACGGCCATCTTCTCTCAGTTTCTGTTGAACTGGATAATAAACCATCCGGAATCCTGGAAGTTGAAAAAGCAATGAAAAACTGGAAGAGTCCGATAGCGAATTTAGATCTGCCTTCTGCTCCATCCTATCCGCTTCATGTTTATGAAGATGAGCGATATCCGCAGCCCCGCTTACATGCCGACAGCGAACGCGGTATGCAAACCGGAATCGGCAGGTTAAGGCCTTCGAATGTGATGGACATCAGCTATGTTGCCATGGCACACAATACGATCAGGGGTGCAGCAGGCGGAGCCATTTTAAATGCTGAATTGCTGGTCTCAAAAGGATTTATAAAGGCTTAAAGATTCTCTTTAATAAGTTCCCCCAATATTTACCAAATTTAATCCTTAAACAATTGAGATCATTAATATATTTGTGAGAATGATTATTCATGGTTGTTTCACTGACCTTGAATCGGTTGGCGGGAACAGGGTGTTTTCAGCTGCGCTAAAGCACAATTTC
>JBBDMD010000117.1:0-4746 GCA_040878515.1 Balneolaceae bacterium
GTTAACAGGCAGAAGTTATCTGATTTTTTTGGTAACAGCTTTCTTATTTTACAGCGCAAAATTTCTTTAATAAATTCAATTTATGAAAAAGCTTCTCCTGTTTATTATTGCGCCTGCTCTTTTAATGTCTTGTCAAACTGTTGAACGAACTTCGAATACCACCCATAATAAAATGTATTCCACATTGTGGATTCAAACGGCTGCAGAGTATGAAGCGCTGACCCGGATGGCCTATAATGCTGCCGAAAAGCAGCTGCCGACAGCTCTTGAAGATTCTATGTGGACGGCATCACTCGAACAGGGTAATTCCTATTCAGCACTGCCGCCTGCAATTATACTGGATATTGATGAAACAGTACTGGATAACTCTTTTTACGAAGCGAGGTCTATTCAGGATGGAACAAGCTTTGACCCGGTAAGCTGGAATCAGTGGGTTCGCGAAATGAAAGCAGCGGCAATACCGGGTTCGCTGGAGTTTATAAAAAAAGCAGACCAGATGGGAGTATCCATCTTTTATATCACCAACAGGGAGGCTGAAGTACAGCAATATACTGTGCAAAACCTGACCACTCTCGGTTACCCTGTCCGTGTTGGATCCGTAATGAGTAACGGAGGAGAACCAAACTGGACCTCGGCCAAGACAGAGAGGAGAAAATGGGTTGCCGAGAGGTACCGGATAATGATGCTGTTAGGTGATGATTTAAATGATTTTCTGCCAGCCCGAAACATTAGTGTTCAAGAAAGAGACTCGCTTGTGGAAGAGCATGCGGAGAAATGGTCTGAAAAGTGGTTCATGTTACCCAATCCAAATTATGGTTCCTGGGAAAGAGCGATTTTAACGGACAGTGAAAATGAAAGATTGTTAAACAGCCTCGATGGCCGGCGCAACTAAGCCAAAATTAATTCCCTTAACAAAAAGATAATTCGCCTTTTTAACAAGTTGTTCGTTTTTTTAGATGAATGAACCTTATATAAATCCAATTGAATTATGTCCAAAAATAATATCAGCCGACTCGATTTTTTGAAAACAGGAGCACTCTCAACGGTTGCAATGGGGAGCGGTATGCTCGGCAGAGCGGTTGAGCAAAACAAGAAAAAGAGCAGCAATGGAGATGCTAAAAATATAATATTTCTGGTTGTGGATGGTATGAGTGCCGGCACTTTTACAATCGCTGACCTGGTAAAACAGGATCAATATGGCGATAAAACCAACTGGGTAAAATTATATGAATCGGACAGGGAATACCATCGTGGATTAATGGACATGGCGTCATTGAATTCGACGGTTACCGGTTCTGCTTCAGCTGCATCTTCCTGGGGGTCGGGGTACAGAATCAATAATGGAGCGTTAAACTGGGGGCCAAACGGAGAGCAGTATAAAACGATTTGTGAAATTTTCAGGGATGCCGGTAAATCTACCGGTCTGGTTTCAACAGCACGCCTTACGCACGCTACGCCTTCCGGTTTTGGAATCAACATGCCGTCCAGAAATATGGAAGATGAAATTGCAGTCCAGTATTCAGAGCGAGGCTATGATGTGCTGATGGGCGGCGGCGACAGGCATTTTTCGCCCGTTAAAAGAGATGATGGTAAAGATTTGTATGCTGAATTTAAAAACAACGGATATACTGTAGTAAAGACTAAAAGCGAACTGAACAGTGCAACCAGAAACAGCAAGCTGTTGGGTATCTATTCTGATTCTCACCTGCCGTATATGGTAGATCATAATACCCTTTTAGATCTCCAGAACAGCGTGCCAACCCTGGCAGAAATGACTGAAGCTGCTCTTACAAGACTGGATCAAAATCCGGAGGGGTTTATTTTACAGGTTGAAGGTGGAAGGGTAGATCATGCGGCACATGGGAATGACCCGGCAGGCCTTGTTTATGATCAGATTGCTTTTGATGATGCAATTAAAGTGGTGATGGACTATACCGAAAACCGGGATGATACACTTGTGGTTGTGACAACAGACCATGGAAATGCAAACCCAGGGCTGAGTGGTATGGGCAGTGGTTACGGAGCATCACCGGGAATGATGGCTACACTGTATGATTACAGACACAGTTTCGAATGGATGTATGATGAACTGGATATTCGCAATAATGACGAAGCAGGGAGCGGAACCTTGACCGTAAAGAGAGTTTTAGACTTGGTTGAATATGCGATGAACACACAGATCACCAACGAAGAAGGGTTGATGATTAAACGGGCCTTGCAGGGGAAATTTCGTTCTCCATTCAAAAACAGGCAGTCACCGGCGGGGGTATTATCCGGAGTTCTTGCCAATTATAATGGAATTAATTTCATCAGTACAAATCATACAGCCGACTATGTGGAACTGGCTGCCTGGGGGCCGGGTATTGACAGACTCTCTGTATTTGAACGAAATACGAATCTTTTTGACCTGATGGTAGATATGGCTGATGTAAGAGCGTACGCAGAAGGGTGAGAAGCAGCCCTGCAACCAGATTTATGGGTTTTTAAAGGGCACTTTCTGTGGCATCCCTGAGAAACCGGGTAAGCCCCACTACATCCATATAGCCACGTCTACGGTCGATGATGTTTCCATCAGCATCTATAACTACCGTAAATGGGAATGCTGTGGCTCCCATTGCAGCGGCAAATTCTTTTTGGGTGATCTCTTCGCCCTGAAACTGAATTGTAGTTTCAGAGTTGCCATTTATTTTTACAGGATAATATTCTCTGTCGAGCACAGCCCTTACAGAAGGGGAAGGATATACTTCCCTGTCCATAGCCCTGCAAAACCGGCATCCGACCTCATAGATATCCACCAGAATAAGGCGGTTATCGTTAACAGCTTTTTGAGAAGCTTCTTCGATGGGAACCCAATCAGGAGCATTTTCAATTTCCTGAGGTGTAACCTGCCTGAATGCAAAAAACATAAATATTGCCAGGAACACAGTGATAAGGCCACCAATAATAATTGAACGTTTCATGATTTTCAGTTCGTAAAGAATGAGCTTTTAAGTAATTATTACCTGTAATAAAGTAAAAATTTATGAAACTGAAGTAAATTTAAAAAAACTACAGTTAAAAAAATGCAATTCTTGCAGTACCGGATTCTATCTTTGCCAGATACGGTTCCAAAAACGAGTTAAATTCCCGGTTCGTACATCAAAAGACGGAAGATGCTGACTAAAGTTTACGGCTTCATTTTTTTCATCAATCTCAACTTCATACTTCCATACTAAATTTCCCGATTCGGTAACCCAAAAATCATCTCTTCCAAAGCGCAAATCGTAAATATACAATGTATCGCTAATTTTCTCAGCCCTGTAGAACTCACCGGAAAACCATAAAATAGTATTGACTGCCCTGTCTTTCATATAGGGCTCAATGAGCTCAGATTGTCTTGGAAAAGCCCGGAATGTTAATTTCTTGTTTTTATCAAACAAAGAGTAAACGGAGTGATAGATTGTATCATTTTTCAGGATGTAACCATTCCAGAGAAATGTAGTTGGACCATTTGGTGATGTTTTAATGGCTTCGTAGCCTGAGTATTGATGTTCAAATGAGGATGAAAAAACGCTGTGTACGTGTGGTTTAATACCCAGTCCCCATATCATATAGAAAAATGACAAAGCAAGGCCGCCATAATTTATGGCTTTTCTGAGATGTGAATTCCTCTGAAAGGTGAGTGCTGTGAATAACCCAACAAGAAGCGGGAGTGTAAATAAGGGATCGATTATAAAAATGGAATCCAATGTATAGGGAGTATCCGTGAGGGGAAAAAGCAGCTGGGTACCGTAAGTGGTTGGAAAATCGATTAAAATATGGGTAAAAAATACCCAAAAACTCATTTTAGCCCATTTTTTCCACCCCACTTCAAGAGAATGGTTGATTTTGTTTAACACTATACCGAACAGGGGAGATGCAAGAATACTAAAAAAAACAGAATGAGTAATACTTCTGTGAAAGCGAAGCTGTTGCACTGCATCAAGTACCGGGTTAGCAAGGATATCAAGATCAGGGAAGGTGCCGAGTACAGCACCCCATGCAGCTGCTCTGTAACCAATCTTTTTGCCCAAAATAGCCTCACCCACCGCTGCTCCCAAAGCAACCTGTGTTATTGAATCCATAGTAAATTATTATGTCAGGAATGTATCGATAATTTCAGTACTGCTTTGCTTCTAAAAACGTTCAGGCTCGTTCATTTAAAACAATTTTTTAAATTATTTAACAAGCTTACCGGAATGAATTCTTGAAAATATCGTTACAATAGGAGTATCAATTAATTAGTGTAATAATGAAAAACAAAATTTATTTATTTTTATTTCTTGGCATAGCCTTCATTTTTCAATCCTGCGGTGAAGGCAGCGGGCAAGGGGAAGAGACGTTTACAAGAGTCACGCCATCTGTTGAAGCTGTACAGGCTCAGTATGGTAGTTTACCACTTGAAGAGCGATTGAGCGGAATTGTTCGCCCCAAGAATCAGGTAGACATTTATCCCAGAATCAATGCTCCGGTAGATGAGGTATTGGCAGAAGATGGTGACCAGGTAAACCAGGGAGATGTGCTGGTTATATTGCGGGACAATGAGTACAGGGAACAACTCAGGCAGGCAGAAGCTAATCTGAGAATTAACAAAGCCCGGGAAAGACAGGCACTGGCTGCACTGAATGAGGTAGAGTCTCAGGTACGCCGGCAGCGTGTACTAGATGAAAGAGAATTAAGCAGTGATCTTGAACGGGAACAGCTCCAGGCAGAGCTTGAATCCGCTGA
>JBBDMD010000118.1:0-3122 GCA_040878515.1 Balneolaceae bacterium
GTTTAAACTATGGATACAGACGTTTTTACCGTAGGCCCATTTGCCGAAAATACTTACCTGATATCCGATCAGGGAGAATCGATTCTGATTGATCCGGGATTTTATGAAGATCATGAATTCAGGACGTTTCAGAAAAAACTCTCTGAAACCGGTAATCAATTGATTGCCGTATGCTTAACTCACGCGCACCTCGATCATATTCTTGGATTGCAGCGGGTACTGGATTTATATGATGTTCCGGTCTACCTGAACCATAATGACCTCTATTTATGGAAAGAGTTGCCCGGCCAGGCCAAAATGTTTGGATTCAAAGCCGATGGGTTCAATTTTATCCCGGAAGAATTACCCGAAAAGAAGCAATTCATCATCGGACCATTTCAATTTGATGTGCTCTATACCCCGGGACATGCACCGGATCACGTATCCCTCTATTTTGAGAATGAAGATTTGTTAATTGCCGGGGATACAATATTCAGGGAAAGTATTGGAAGAACAGATCTGTATAAAGGAAATTTTGATCTGCTTGCATCGTCAATTAAAGAAAAAATCTACTCGCTTCCCGAGCATACAACCGTATTTCCGGGGCACGGTCCATCCACTACTGTAGGCCACGAGAAAAGAGAAAATCCATTTGTGAAGTCTGAGAAATAAATCGGCTTATTTTTTTTTCCGCTCTTCCTGTAATTGCTGCAGGCGGAAAATTTGCTCTTCATAATGCTCTTTTTTTGATGGGTTTATTTTACGAAGCTTTTTAAAAGTATTAATAGCAGCCGGGATATTATTTTGTTTCTCATGTATGGATGCCAGTGTTTCCGATACGATATCATCAACATTAGAACTGGGTTCACTTAAATCAGGAAGCTCTTCAGTATCCGAAAGATTGGGTTTAATTCGTTTTTTTTTAATGGATGACAGCTTATTAATCAGTGAGTCTAAATCATGAATGGGATGTGATCTGCTGGTATTTTGATTTCTGCGCTGAAAAGTTTTCTCAATGGAAGTAGGTTCCCAGGCTTGAAAGTTTTTTGGGTGCGACAGAAAATAGTGGAGGTGATCCATTAATATACTTCCCGGAGCTTGAACTTTAGCCATCAGGGCATTTTCCACAGCAAGTTCTGGCTGGTTATTTTTATAATACAACCAGGCTAGAAAAAAATACCCGACAGCACCGGTATTTCTTTTTGTTACATGCTTTGATAAGCGTTCTATAGCAATATCAGGTTCAGTTTCGAACTGATCAAGATAGCTTTGAAATGATTTTGGAATTTGATTTGCTTCTAATTTCATTGGAAAAGTGTATGAATATACCGGCTAAATTACCAGCTGCTTACAGCATCATTGAACATATTATTCGAAATTTGCTGAAGGGCAGCTTCAGCCGCTTCAATTTCTCCATCCACAGGATTTTGGGCAACATCATAGGTGGCGGTGCCGGTAAAATTCTTATTCCAGAGGGGTTCATCGTCTTTAGCAAATTGAAATGAAGCCCTTACAGTAATCTGAATTTCATTCAGGTTTGCCTGCTCATCTCCACCCACACTAAATGGCCGGTTGCGATAACTTTGTATGGCTCCATCCATAAATGCATCAGAATCGTCCCTGTCATCACTCAAGGAAAGCCGGCTTTGATTCACAAAACGGTTGATTAACGATCGGTTTAACCGGTCACTTAAATCACCCAGCCCGCTCTGCGACCTGTCGGGCATAAATGGAATGTAAATTGTATTTACGTCACCGGGAATGGATGTTCCGGTAAAACTGTAACTGATGCAGCCACTTAAAAGCAAAAGAGCTGCGCACAGTAAATACTGAATACTTAACCTACTGAAGTTCATACTGATCCAGCTTTCTGTAGAGAGTTCGTTCACTAACGCCTAAAGCATCCGAAGCTTTTCTTCTGTTGCCTTCAAATTTCTTAAGTGCCTGTTCTATCAGAAACTTTTCAGCTTCTTCAATAGAAGGAATTTCCTTGCCATTAAAAAAGCCCGGCACCGGATTTTCCTCATCTTCAATGTCCTCATTATTTGAAGATCGCATGCCCAGTGAAGTTTTATCCATCTGCTCCTGAATATGGCTGGATATATCATTAGGATCAAAATCACGGGGCAGGGCACTCGGAAGAGCTTTTACATTTTGATCAGACATCGTTGAATAGAGAAATTTTGCCAGCATTTTCTTCAAATCAGAAATATCTGTTCTCATTTCAACAAGTGCCCTGTATATCAAACCCGTATCCGTTGATTGGTCCCCGCCACCGGTTCTCTGATCATGAGGCTCTCTTGTAGATAAAACAGGTAAATTATCAGTTGAACCAAGGTGTTGCCGGCCTTTCAGATATTTCTGGAGGCGGTCTTTATCAATAAACTGTGATTTTTCCAGTACAACCAGCTGTTCTGCTACATTACGAAGCTCTCTGACATTGCCCGGCCACCGGTAGGATGTAAGAAGCTCCCGTGCTTCGTCAGAAAATCCCTGGAAAACAGAATCGTATTTTGCAGAAAATTCATTTACAAATTGCCGGAATATTGGGATAATATCTTCTTTGCGATCCCTGAGGGGTGGGAGTTTGATTTTAACGGTATCGAGCCTGTAGTAGAGGTCTTCACGAAAAGATCCATCTTTAACAAGCTCCCAAAGATCTTGATTGGTTGCAGCAATAATTCTTACATCAGCTGTATACATTTTACTGGAGCCTACTCTGAAAAATTCGCCACTCTCCAAAACCCTCAACAGTTTTACCTGGATATTTTTTGGGGTATCACCAATCTCATCCAGAAAAATAGTACCATCATCAGCTTTCTCAAAGTACCCTTTTCTGGCTTCATGAGCTCCGGTAAAAGATCCTTTTTCGTGCCCAAAGAGCTCACTCTCAATGATGCCTTCAGGGATGGCACCACAGTTTACAATTACCAGATTATTTCTTTTTCGTTCACTGACAGAGTGGATAGCACGCGCAGTTACGTCTTTACCCACACCGCTTTCGCCCTGCAGCAATACGGTAATATCGGTTTTTGCAATCTGCATAATTTTATCAACAACCTGCTTGATTGCATTCGACTCGCCAGTAAGTCCAAATCGTTCCTGTAGTGCTTCGCGGTCCATAATATCGTTTAACTGTTATT
>JBBDMD010000118.1:3222-4728 GCA_040878515.1 Balneolaceae bacterium
AAAGATCAAATTCTGATTACCTATGCAGATATGGTTCAGCCAAATCCGGGCGAACCTGTTTCCAAACTTCATAAACTGCACAAATTTCTTAACCGCAAAATCAAAGGCCTGATCAGTTCAGTTCATATTTTGCCTTTTTTCCCAAGTTCGTCAGACGATGGGTTTTCTGTAGTTGACTACAAAAGAGTTGACGAACGTCTGGGCGGATGGGAAGATATTGAAGCATTAAGTAAAGATTTTCGCCTGATGGGCGATCTTGTCATGAATCATGTGTCCCGGTATAGTGAATGGTTTAATAAATATCTGGATAAAGAAGAACCCTATAAAGATTATTTCCTGGAAATTGAACCCGGAACGGATTTGTCGGAGGTTACACGACCCCGAAGTTCCCCGATACTCACTCATGTTCATACCAAATCCGGGGAAAAATTTGTCTGGTCAACGTTTAGTGACGATCAAATAGATGTAGATTTCAGGAATCCTGACGTACTCTTTGAATATATCGATATTTTCTTTTTCTATATCAGTAAAGGACTTTCAATTATTCGCCTCGATGCGGTCGCTTTTATCTGGAAAGAAATTGGCACATCATGTATTCATCTTAAGGAGACCCACGAAATTGTAAAACTGTTTCGCACGCTTGTTGATATATATGCTTCGGAAACAACCATTATTACAGAAACCAATGTGCCGCATAAAGAGAATATCAGTTATTTTGGTGATGGAGATGAGGCACATATGGTGTATCAGTTTAGTCTGCCTCCGCTTTTGCTCCATGCACTACTGACCGAGAATGCCAGCTTTATGACTGATTGGTCTAAATCGCTAAAAAAGGTTCCTGAAAATTGTACTTACTTTAATTTTACTGCGTCCCACGACGGTATCGGGGTAAGGCCACTTGAAGGGCTGGTTCCAAAAGAAGAATTTGATGATTTGGTAAAGGGGATACGCAAGAAAGGCGGACTTGTGTCTGAAAAGAAAAATTCAGATGGCACACAAAGCCCTTATGAGCTGAATATCACATATTTTGATGCCTTCAGTGATAAAAACGGATCAAATGGCCTTCAGGAAAAACGATTTATCTGTTCTCAGGTTATTTCAATGAGCCTTTTGGGTGTTCCGGGTATATATTTCCATAATTTAACAGCTACACGGAATAACAGGCAGGGAGTGGCCGTAACGGGCCGTTACAGGTCTATTAATCGGAAAAAGTGGTATTACGATGAATTGAATGAAGAACTGAGCGATCCCGATACAACAACCAGCCGTGTATATAGTCGTTTAAAAAATATTATTGCATGCAGATGGAAACACCCGGCCTTTCATCCGTTTGGAGGGCAAAAAACGTATGATTTAGGAAGTGAGATGTTTTGCCTTGAGCGATGGGACCCGGATGAAACAGAACATATACTTGTAATAGCAAATGTGACTCACAATATCATCGAATATATGCTGGACAACTCCGGGCTTCCGGTTGATGATAAGAAGCAATACAGCGACATTATA
>JBBDMD010000119.1:0-4722 GCA_040878515.1 Balneolaceae bacterium
CCAGATTCTCCAGCTCTTCATCTTTGGTAAAGCCGGGAATATCGGTGGCAATTTCAAATAATACACCCCCGTGTTCGCGAAAGTAGATCGACCGGAAGTACTCTCTGTTTTGAACCGGAGTGACCTGATATCCCATTCCAATCATTTTTTCACGCCATTCAGACTGTGCGTTATCATCCGGTACCCTGAAAGCGATATGATGAATGGAACCGCGGCCAAAGCGTCCATTTAGTTCTGGTTCTTTCTTAAGATCTATAAAACGGCCCAGATTATTGTCGGGTTGGGATGAATATCTTGTAACACCGCCTTCTTTTGCCAACAGCTGCCATCCAAACTCCCTGATCAGTTCAGAGGTTTTGCCGGTATCTGCCAGGCTTAATGTTGTTCCGAAAAAGCCGCGTATTGCCTGCTCGTCTGCAACACCGCCATACCCTTTGGTTTCTATAAATGAGCTATTTGGATCTTCCGTCAGCTCAATGTTCATTCCGTCGTTATCTTTAAGCTGCAGGCCTGAATACCCAAACCGGGATGTAGTGGAGAGGATTTCAACCCCCGCTTTTTTAAAGCGTTCTTTCCAATAGCTGATCGCTCCGTCCGGAATGGAGTATTGAACAGAAGTGGCTTCCCCGGTATTTGGGCTTCCATCAGGAACATGTTTCCAGGGGAAAAAAGTAATCGAACTGCCGGGAGTTGCATGGTAGTTTCCATAATACAAATGATGGGTAAACGGATCATCAAAATTTACCGTCTTTTTTGTAAAACGCAGTCCAAGCATGTTTCTGTAAAAATTAAAATTTTCCGCCGGCGGGCCGGATACTGCCGTAATATGATGTAAACCCTGTATGGATTGAGACATAGTTTTTTAGTATTTATTGAGATGTTACCCAGAGTAACGCAAGTTAAACACATTTAGTTTAACATTAAACTAATTTACAAAAAATCTCATGAAAAGGAAAAAATTTAACAGCCTTGGAATTGCATTAGGCGGCGGAGCAGCATTGGGGTCTGCACATGTTGGGGTACTCAAGGCATTAGATGAGCTTGATATTGTACCTGAGTATATTTCAGGCACAAGCATTGGGGCGTTTGTAGCCGCTCATTTCGCATTTGAAACATCCATCGATAAAATTGAGGAAATTGCGTTAGATCTTGACTGGCTGGATGTTACCGGCTTCAAATTATCCAGGTTGGGACTTTTAAGTAATGATAAACTCGGAAAACAAATCTTAGATCATATCGGAAAAGTAAATATTGAGGATTCGAATATTCCACTTTGTATGATTTCGACAGATATAAGTTCAGGCAAAAAAATAGTTTTGAAAGAAGGCCCTTTATACAAGGCAGTCATGGCAAGCAGTTGTCTGCCGGGTATATTTGTTCCTGTGGAGTGGGACGATATGCTATTGGTAGATGGAGTTCTCTGCGAAAATATACCCGTTAGTCCTTTAAAAGAGATGGGCGCAAAAGATATCATTGCCGTCGATTTAACGACAAACAGGGAATATAAGCGGCCAAATGACATCATAGATGTACTCTCCAATACTTTTGATATCGGACTTAACAATATGATTAAAAAACAGGTTGAAGAGCCTGACCTGATTTGGATCAAACCAAAATTAAGCGCTTATAACAGGGCTGATACAGGTGAAACAGAACAGCTTATTAAAGAGGGGTATGAGGCAACAATGGAAGCGCTCGGATGAGTGGATTCCGAACTCCGTTTTGATCTCTGATTGGAGAGTGGCGTTCTTTGATTTGGGATCTGTTTTTCCTTCTTAATCTTCGGCCTGCAATCATTAATCTCAGTCATCTGATCTCTGATTGGAGAATAACGATCTGTGATTTGGGATCAGTCTTTCCTTCTTAGATCTCCGATCTGCAATCTCCAATCTCAGTTCATCTGATCTCTGATTGGAGATTAACGATCTGTTGCTTTGAAACAGAGCTGTTAATACGAACCTGTTACATGACGTTGGCTGAAAATGATGTGATGAAAAACAAAACTGATCAGAATCGCACTTTTTAAGCATACTTACCACATTTTGAAAAAAAGATTGGCGCTTATTTTTTACTGATAAATATTAATGCTGTATTTGTTTCTTTAGCCAGAGTGAGCGCAATAGTGCCAAACGCTTTCTCATTTATGCCGGGTTTACCCAGCCCCATGATTACCAAATCGTGTTCAGCAACCTGATTAATAAGTTCAGATTTTACATCATCACTAGGAATGATACGTACATTAGTCTTGCCCGGAATGATACGGCTCGCAAATCGTGAAAGTCTCGAATGATTCTTTTGAATGGTTTCCTTGGATGTGTTTGATGAGAGCACTTGAATAAATGTGATATCAGGCTGAGAAGCTCGCCACAAGCTGGCAGCAACACGTGCCCGGAGCGTGTCATGACTATCAAAGCCGGCAACGGGAATCAGGACCTTACGTGCGTCAGTGATTTTCCATCCGCTGAATGGTTGCCGGAAGACTACCACATCAGATTTAACGTGTTTAACCAGTTTCTCAAGATTCTGATTGGTCTGAAAATCATTTAAATCACTCAAACCCAGCAACAAACTTCGGCAGTTGTGTACTTTCACAACACGTTCTATCTCTTCCCATGGGTGCTCTGCAATGGTTGTGAGTGTATCGGGGCGAAGTCCTGCTTCAAATGAGGCTTTTAGCGCGTACTGGGTAACATCCCGGCTTGAAATAAGACGTTTCTCAAGATTATCATTTTCGGTACTTGGGATAACGATCGACAGCAGCAGGATTCGGCCAACAACAGGGGGTGCCAGTGCATTTGCAACAAAAACCATCGATTCTGCATTGGCCGGATTTGAGATAGGAAGAAGAACAAGAGGACTCAATCCTCTCAATCGCATCAGGTCCGGATCAAGTGCCTGTTCGGACGCTTCTATAGCCTGGGCTTTTTTCACAAAAAAGGATACAAAGAGAACGGAGCCAGTGAGGAGCCACAACAGAGAAATAATTCCGGCAGCCGGCACCATAATTGCCTGAAACAGTGCCAGCCCGAAACAGGCGATCATTCCAACAATTGGAAGTACAGGGAAATAGGGAGCCCTGAAGGTTTCACTCTTTGCATATCCGCGATTTCGCATTAAAATCATAATCAGATGCGCCAGCGCGAAAGTGATCAGAAAGATCAAACTTGACGCTGCACCGGCAGCAGCAACATCAGGCAAAATCAAAACGAGGAGCGCTACAATTCCACTCGTAACATATATCGATGTAATGGGTGTGCCGTATCTTTCATCAATATTGGATAAATGATGGGTTAACGTTCGGTCTTTTGCCATTCTCAATGAGATCCGTGATGCCGCAAACAGATTGGCCTGTAATGCAGACAGCATTGAGAAGATACCGGCCACCAGTACCAGCCAAAATCCAAAAGCTCCGAGATAATTTTGCGCAGCAACAGCCAGGACGGTTTCTGGATTCTCTCTGCTCATTTCTGTAATAGATTCCCCAGGTAACACACCTACTGTCGACATTATAAAAAGCAATGGAATATATACTATAAGGCCAACAGCCAGTGTGCCCACCATCGCTTTTGGAATTGTTTTTTCTGGATTTTTAATTTCACCGGCAGCAGAACCGATTAAATCAAATCCCTGCATTGCAATAAATGTGTATCCCATGGCGGCCACCACACCACTAAATCCACCTGAGAAAAACGGGTCGAGGCTTTGGGTAATATGGGAGAAGGGAGTTTGAACAAAAACCGCCAGTCCGCCGGCTATCAGTATGGCAAATACGACGAGTTTGCCAATATTTATAAAGACCCCTCCGTTACCAGTACTTCTTGTCAGTTTAAAAGTAAAGTACCCGATGGCACCTAGTGCCAATATTACAGGCAGCATGCTAATGTTGGATAGTCCTTCAAAAGCATTGAAGGGAATCTGCTGAAGCGCAAAAATAGCGAAGGCCCCAAAGCCGAGAGCATAAAGCACCGCGGCCACCAGTGACGCAAACCATACAATCCAGCCTACTCCAAAAGCCACCTGCAGCGAGAGAGCCTTCTTTGCATAGGTATAGGTACCGCCAGACTGCGGATTTGCTGATGCCATTTCAGCAAAACTAAGAGCGGTAATAAAGGCGATTGCTCCGTTAAGTATAAATGCCAGAATTGCTGAGGGGCCGCTAACGGTAAATGCCACCCCTGCAAGTGCCAGTATTCCCCCTCCAACCATGGCACCTACGCCAATACCTATAGCCCCCAAAAAGCCGATTGTGCGTTCCGTAAATGAAATGTTCTGATCCGTATTCAATGCGTCGATAATATTTGAAAATGTTCAGGTAAAAAAAGGGTATCAACAGTTATACTTACAGTCAACATATTTTTCTCAATGTATTTTATCTATATCACGTTCTTCTATAATAAGTTAGTTTATTTCCATTAAGCTAGCTTAACAGAGCTTATTTCTCACTCTTAATACGATATGTTGGAAAGGTAAATGTAATCTCTTTTTCATTTTGAAATTCATCAAGTATATCTTCCCAAATCAGCATTGTTATGCTTCTCCTGGCTTTTGGGTTAATTAGGTGCCGCAACGATAACTTGATTCCTTTTTCATTATCAACATCTAAATATACAATTGGAGTTAAGTAATTGAATCCAATCGGATATGTATTGGATGCTTTTTGAATTTGTTTATCAGCATCCTTTACAAAATCATTAAAATGATCCTGAGCTATATTTTCAAGTA
>JBBDMD010000120.1:0-4695 GCA_040878515.1 Balneolaceae bacterium
CAGCTTACACTTTTTGGCAGCATTTTCGTCTCTTATAACATGATGCAGTGTGTCAAGCCAGGTCATTTAAAACGAAAAAATATAGATCGTTTCCCCGAGTTCGGCTTGTCTGTATTCAAGAAGCGGTGTTTTAAATCCATCCAGAAAATCAGCCATCACAATACCTGCAAATTCGGCACCTTCAATTACAGGTACGGTTAATTCAATTTCAAATTGGTTGCGAAGAAAATTTTCTGCTGCACGGGTGGATGTCGTTGAAAAATGAGGATCAATAAGCTGGCCGCCGGCATTCATAAAATGTTGCGCAGCATAATTTTCTACCACATAGATTTCATCCGATGTATGAGATGAGGTACGGTCTAACAACTCAACGGTTAATAGTGTAAGAACCAGTATAACAGCTGCCGCAGAGATGTATCTTAATGCCGGTTGTACAAAGAAAGAGGAAATATAGCCCTTGGCGTTTGTTTCTTTCTGACGAGGATGGGTACTCAATGAAGAGGCAGAATCGAGAGATAACGAATGATTGAGTTCTTCGTTTTGAATGATAGATAAAATACGATTTTTTAAACGTTCGGGCGCTTCAGCCCGTGGATATTTTTCAGACAGTAGTTTTTTAATACGCATTGAACTCTTGTACTGTCTCTTTACGTCAGAATTACTTTCAATAAATTTAAAGAATGCTGACTGCTCATGTTTAGTAGCTTCATGATCTATAATAGCCGGAATAAGATCAATTGCCTGCTTTTTAGTTAACCTCTTCATGGGATACTTATTACTGCTGTTTAATCAATCACATACATATGAAAGGCGTTATCGTGTGTTATTAAAAAAAACACAATGGGTATTCGAATCATTCAGCATATATCTTACCATCATAAAGGAAAAAGCTTGCTTGAAGAACGCTAAAGTATTGATATTTCATTGATAATGTCTTCAAAAAGAACCCAGGGATTCACCTTTGGGAAATTAGCCCTGAACTGAAGTTCTTTATTGAGAGTGGGATGTTGAATGGTTATTTCGCTGGCATGAAGAGCAATCGGAGTTTTTTCGGAACTTCCATATTTTGAGTCGCCCCACACCGGATACCCATCTTGTGCTAATTGCACCCTGATTTGATGAGGGCGTCCGGTAATTAGATTTACATTTAATAAAGACAGATTATTATGATATCCAAGCGTTTGAAATGTAAGCTGGGACTGCTTAGCCTTTTTAATGTTTGAAGATACAACTTCAACAGTATTTGTCTTCTCATTTTTTAATAAATGGTGTGTAAGAAATCCATTTTTAGGCGCCTTACCCTTTACAACAACCAAATATTTTTTAGACACAGATCGTTTTCTGATCTGTTCGCTAACCCTGGAGGCAGCTTTGGAAGTTTTTGCGAACATCATCACGCCACTTACAGGTTTATCAAGCCTGTGAAGAAGGCCTAAAAAAACATCCCCTGGCTTATTGTACTCTTTTTTTAAGTATTCTTTGCATAGATTCAGAAGATCAGGCATACCGGTTTTGTCTTCCTGCGAAAGTACACCTTGTGGTTTATGTACAACCAGCAGATGATTATCTTCATACAAAATCTGAATATCCGGGCGGGTACCGGTAGTCTTCATAACAAAATTGTTTATTGTTTGTTGATCTCTGTTTGGAATATAACCCAAATACGGATCAACTCGTTTTAATTAATCTTTTTTAGCTAACAGAATGTCAGTCTCATTAGAAGAAAAAATAGCCCATTTACCTTTTCAACCCGGTGTCTATCAATTTATGGACGAAAAGGGGAATCACCTTTATGTGGGTAAAGCAAAGAGGTTAAGGGCCAGGGTTCAGTCTTATTTCAGGGAGTCGGGAACTCATAATGGAAGGATCAGGGTTATGATTTCCAAAATTGCTGATATTGAGGTGATTGTTACAGATTCCGAAGCGGAAGCTTTGATTCTGGAAAATAACCTCATAAAAAAACATCAGCCCCGCTACAATATCAGTTACCGTGATGATAAGTCGTATCCCTATATCTGTGTCACATCCGGGGAAAAACCAAGGGTATATCCTACACGGACAGTTCAGCGCGATGGCAGTAAATACTATGGCCCGTATGATCATGTAGGCCATATGCGAAGAATGCTTGAAACAATCCGGAAAACATTTGGCCTGTGCACTTGTGCGGTGTCACCCAAGATGATTGATCAATCGAGAGGTGCTCCAAAATGGCATTCATGTTTTGATGATTACCTTCAAAACTGCTCGGGCGACTGGGACCGGGATCGGTATAAAAATACTATTGAAAAGGTAGAGAGGCTGCTTACCGGTAAAACAGAAGATTTGATTCGTGAGATCAAAGAGGAGATGGAGATAGCCTCCGAAATGATGGCCTTTGAACAGGCGGCTCAGCTGCGCGATAGTATTATCTCGCTGCAGAAATACAACAAAAAAATGAAAATTGTTGCCAACAAAGATGTTAACAGAGACGTGTTTGCAATAGATGTAGATGAAGAACTTGGTGAAGCCTGCGGTGTTCTATTTAAAATCAGAGAGGGTAAATTAATTGGAAAATTTCACAGGTTTTTGAAAAATATTGACGATAAACCGAGAGATGTAATACTTCAGTCTTTTGTAGAAGATTATTACACCGGCCAATATGCAGGGGCAATACCGGATGAAGTCTATTTAAGCGATGAAATGGAAGATGAAGAACCGCTCAGTCAGTATCTGTGGGAGCAGCATAGCAAAAAGGTACCCATTTATATTCCGAAAATTGGAGAAAAACGTCAGCTGATTCAGATGGCAATATCAAATGCACGCCTGAATTTGGGAGAAAGAAGGCTCGAAAAAGAGAAGGCCGAACGCGACAGGATTCCCCAGTCTGTTAAAGATTTGAAAGAATTTCTTTATTTGAAAAGACTGCCCCGGCGTATTGAATGTTTTGATAATTCCAATACCCAGGGTTCCGATCCTGTAGCTTCTATGGTTTGTTTTGTGGATTCGCAGCCGAGAAAAAGTGAGTATAAAAAATTCAGAATTAAAACTGTGGAAGGACCTGATGATTTTGCATCTATGAAAGAAATTGTGAAAAGACGCTACCAGAGGGTAAAAAAGGAGAAACTGCAGCCGCCCGACCTGATCCTGATCGATGGTGGGAAAGGGCAGCTTAATGCAGCTCTTGAAGCTCTGAAAGAGATAGGTTTTCTAGGTCATTCGGATGTTGCAGGCCTCGCAAAACGCCTTGAAGAGGTCTTCATTCCCGGGAAAGCAGATCCTGTTATGATTCCCAAAACATCGTCTTCACTGAAGCTTCTGCAGAGGGCCAGGGACGAAGCTCACCGGTTTGCAATTACATATCACAGAGATAAACGAAAAAAACGCACGTTAAAAACAGAATTGACTGAAATTGAGGGAGTGGGTGAAAAAACGGCAAATCGGCTGCTTCAGAAATTTGGATCAGTAAAAAAAATAAAAGAAGCTGACAGGGAATTACTGATTTCCGAAATTGGAAATAAAACGGGAGAATCTGTTTACAGGTTTTTTCATAAGTAAAAAATTTAGACAGATCACATGATTATGTTATAGAATATTTACAGAGTTTGGTGTAAAATTTGTTTAAGATTAAATAAAGAGGCATGAAAATTTTTCAATTGATGAAACTTTGGCGCATTACTTGCAGTAAGCAGGTAATGAAAGGCATCAATTGAATGAATTTTTTATTAATGATGTTTAGGTTTAATAGTTAAAGGAGGCCTTTAAAGGATTAAAAATATGAGATTAAACAATACAGACCATATCCCAAAAAATTATGAAGAGATGCTTGATAAGGAGCTTGTACATCTTTTCAGAAAAAAAGATGATCAGCTTGCGTTTCAGGAATTAATGAACCGCCATCAGGCTAAGATTTACTCTTATATCTTTAGCATGATTCAAAATCGTGAGACTGCGAATGATATTTTCCAGGAAACGTTTACCAAAGTCATCACAAAAATGGATGATACCTATAATGAACAGGGTAAATGGATTGCCTGGGTGATGAGAATTGCACATAATGCAACAATTGATCATATAAGAAAACAAAAACGATTCGTTGACGTTAGTAGCTCGTATGACAAAGAATCCAAAACGGATTTTTACGAAAGGTTACCTGATGAAGATTCCATGGGCCAGCACGAAAAGCTTGAACTTGATGAATCAACATCTGAATTATTGAAACATATTTCCAATCTTCCGGAAGAACAGCGGACCGTGGTAATGCTCAGACATTACTACGAGATGCCGTTCAAAGAGATTGCTGAATTAACTGATGTATCTATTAACACAGCACTTGGAAGAATGAGGTATGCTTTGATAAATCTTCGTAAAATGTTTGACGACGAACACGAGAAGGAATCAAATAAGGTATGACTAAGAAAAATACTGACAGTATTGCATATATCTACAACGAAATGGACCCCGCTGAAGAGGTCGAGTTTGAGAGAAAGATAAGGGATAATGAAAATATTCTTATCGAAGTTGAATCTCTTAAATCACTAAAAGCAAAACTGAACCAACTGCCACTTCTTTCGCCGCCTGATTATGTAGTGGATTCGATTTGTAAAGCTGCATCTGATGGTAAAACAAAAAAGAACAGATTCCCCATCTATTCGGCTGTAGCTGCTGTATTGGTTGTAGGATTGACTTCAGGGTTTTTATTGCTTGGTGAGGACGGCA
>JBBDMD010000121.1:0-4665 GCA_040878515.1 Balneolaceae bacterium
TTCATCTCAAGATAGATGTAAGAATCGTACCGGTCAATAAAAGAACAATTAATCACCAAACTCGGCCTCGAATTTATTGACGGAATAAGAGAATCATCAATTCGCTCCCTCTCCCGCTCTCTCATTCTCTCCCTCATAAAACATGGCCTCGTATTATGACAAGACAAAATAAACCCAGAATACTTTGGAACCACGATCAACAGATCATTTGGAAATAACACATCCGAAGAAGTTTACAATCATCGTCTGATCTGAAAAATGGTGTTCGTTACAATGGCCGCATGGAAACGATGGTTGAATAGATGGCAATTCTCTCCTGGGGACTTAATTCCGGTTCATCGTCTTTCGCCGGAATGATAATGGTTGCACCGGGTTCGATTGGGGGATCATTTCTGAAAAAGAGGAATTTTTTGGAGCGGTCCACTTCCCCGTTGGCGTAAACCACGTAGGATCGCTTTTTCCGGGCGTTATCTGCATATCCACCGGCATTGTCTACAAAATCACGAAGCGACATTCCGGCCCTGTATTGTACATTTACGGGATAAAGCACGGCCCCTTCTACACGGACCGTCTCTAAGCGTACGGGAATATTTAATACATCCCCCGGCAGTAGTTTCAAATCCGCCGGGCTTCCGGGATTCTGCAGAATCTCAATAAGTTTTATTCCCACTTTATTACTGCCGGAATCTGTCACTTCTATCTCTGTTTCTTCCTGAAGCTGTTCGGCAACATCCGTCCCCACCTCATCGATTTCAGTTCTGGAGAGTGAGGCCCCTTGCGGATAGGCAAACCGTGAGAGTCCGCCGGACCACTCAATCAGATCGCTGATCCGCGCCGTTCTGTTTTCCAGCACATAAGAGCCCGGAAACTGTACTTCACCTTCAACCTGTACGGTTTGCTGAGGACGATAATTGGGCAGTGACCGTACAAAAATCTGGTCGAACGGCTGCAGCAGAAATTCTTCTCCATCTTTCGAAAACTGAAGCGTGGAGTCCACATCAAATTCAAACCGCTCTGCAAGCATGTCACCCTTCTGGAACCGGTCGGCACCGGTGAGCCGCCGGGCCACTTCAATTCGGTAGGGAGCGGCGCTGTTTCGGAATCCGTCGGCCAGGTAAATCGCATCTTTCAGCGTCAGGTTTTCCACATAGGGAAACTCACCTCCCTGGTTTACGGCACCGGAAACCCGTAAAGTCTGCTCTTCCTGCAGATCAAACAGGGAGGATATTTGTACAATATCATCCCGTTTCAGGAGCAGGTCATCAGCCACACCGTCTCTTACATTTTCAACGGAAAACGGAATGGTTTCAACAACAAGATTATCCCGTGTGCGATAGATGATTCCCCTGGGCAGATAGGCATCTTCACGCAGCCCTTCGGCTTTATCGATCAGGTCGGTCAGCGTCATGTCCTCATCCAGTTCATATTCTCCTTCGCGGTATACGGCCCCACGGATGGCCACACGGTTTTCGAACCGATCCAGGATTTCTCCCACCCGCAGATCATCTCCGCCCTGAAGTACCAGGCCGCTGCCTTCGGGCCAGCGTACATCCGATATACTTCGCTGAAGCTCCGTGCTCCTGCGTAATACCAGGCGATTGGTGTAAGCCCGCTCAGTAAAACCGGCCGCAAATTCTATCAGGTTACCCAGTGTTTCACCCTCTTTCATTTCAAAAAGGCCGGGGCGTTTCACCTCACCATCCAGGCGAACCCTGTTTTTATAGGGATCGATTTTAATAATATCCTGGTCACGAAGCCGGATATTGTCGGACTGGTCGCCATAGACCAAAAAGTCATAAATATCGAGCCTGGCTATGATCTCCTGTCCGCGGATGACCTGGATTTCACGGTAGGTACCGGACCGCGTGGGGCCGCCTGCCGCGTAGAGTGCGTTAAAAACCGATGAAAGAGAGGTGATGGTATAACTGCCGGGTTCATCTACTTCTCCAAGAACCGTTACTTTAATACTTCTCACATTCCCGAGCGAAACTTCTGCAAACGTGTTTCCCTCTCCGGGCTGATTGGGCCGCAGGCCGGAATAGATATCCCGAAGCCTGTTTAAAATTCGATCCCGGGCATCGATCATCGTCAGGCCATCTACAAAAATGGGTCCCAGGTTATTAATCCGAATCACTCCTTCCGGTGATACCGTAAGGTTATAGTTGGCTTCTGCCGCACCCCAGATATTGATCACAATTTCATCACCCGCACCCAGTGTATAATCAACGGGGGTTGGAATATTAAAGGAGGGTTCAAATGTCCGGGTACCTCTTCTGAACAGATCGGCTCCAAAAATACGCAGCGAATCCGTGGCTTGTTCAACATCGGAGCGTATTTCCATTTGGTCCTGACCATTCTGGGAATCCTCAACCTGCCTGAGCGATGTTTGCTGGGAGTCGCCTGCATCGGTATCGGTCTGAAAGCGCACTTCATTGAGCCGGGTTCGGAGTTTGGAAACTTCAGCCGGCGGCATGCCGCGGGTCTGAGCCAATGCTCCAATTTCCTGTACGCTTAAATTTTCGTCCTGTGCGCGGTCCCATATCTGACGGATCTGGGCATCGGACAGGTTATCAACATTCACCGAGGCAAAGTCAATTCCGCTGAAATCCTGTGAAAATGTAACTTGAGGGAGAGAAATCAGGGTCAGCAGGGCAATAAAAAGTGTTGCAAAAAAATAGCGTTTTCTAAAATTGATCAATGGATCCATGTTAATAGTTGAGTCGACAGTACGGTGTTGAATGGACGGTTTATTAAATACCCATCTATTAAAATAGTATGGGTTGATTATAAATCAACCGGAGTCAGTTCTTGATGACGGATAAAATACCATTTAATACAGTTCACCTAAAATTATTTTTTGGGTAAAATGCTGTCGAATGTGTTTAAGCAGTAAAGAGGGGGAGATCACAATCCGGGTGGGTATGCAGAATTATCTCATCCGATGATTCTTCCCAAGCATTGTTAATCGAAAATCGGACTTCGCTACATCGTTACATCGCTAAATCAATCATTATCGTTTTACAATGCTTTTAAACGTCCTTGAACTACCCATTCGATACTATTCATAAACACCAAATAGACCCTCGCCTCGGTGATGATTTGATGTTCATGCGTTACCCTTTCACCCTGTTCAGGGTTTGAATCTCAGTAGAACAAAGAATCTGGCCTCACACAATTTACCCATTCACTCTCTCACCCACGCTCCCAATCTCTCCCTCACAAAACCGGCCTCGAATTTATTGGCGGAAGAAGGGAATCTGCAGATCTGCGGGGACCCAAGGTCATACCGGCCGCATTTTCGGTTACCATTTATGAGAGTGATGGACCATTGAGCTTGGGTAGCTGATCTGCAATGACCGCCGCCAAGAAATTCGCAGCCTTGATCTTTTGGTTCGTTTTGCAGAGTCTCCGACTCCCGGCGGATCAAGGCAAAATGAACGCTGAATCTTTTAGAATCACCGAGCATTGTTTCAGGAACAAATATCCGAATAAAAAAAACGTTGATAAAACCCCAAACCCAACCATCGGATAACACCCATCAACCGATTATTCCAATAATTTTTTCAACTGTTGCACCTCATCATCCGATATCTTTCCGGATTGTTTCGCCAGGTTGAGGGCTCGACTTCCCAGTATTTGATAGAGTTCGCGGTCGGATTGATTGGTTATATTTTCCAGGTGGGTGTTTATGGTAGACACATCCCCTCTTGAAACGGGTCCGGTGAGTGCACCGGCCGGCCCATTTTCAATAATGTTGGCCAGCGTCTGGTTGATCAACGGATGCAAAATCTGAAGTCCTTCTTCGATTCCCGCTTCTTTTAAAATACGTTCTGCTGCTGCCATCAAAGAGACCATATAATTGGATGCAAATACAGCGGACAAATGAATCTGTTGTTTTTGTTGCGCATTAATTCGCAATGGGCGTGCTCCCATCTGTTTAACAAACTTCTCTAACCTCCTTGTCAGCTCATCATCTCCCTCCAGGCTGATTGTTATGTCATCAAATCGTTTTCTGCCTTCTGATTTAATATCAGGGGAATCTGAAGGTGTTCTTGTAAATGTCTGAATGGGATGCATAGAAGCAGTTTTAGCTCCTTTATCTGAAAGCGAAATGCAGACATCAGAGGACAACCCTCCGGAGCAGTGAATCACAGAGTGCTGAGGCCAATCCAAACTGATTTCAGAAAGTTCTTCACAAACTTTGGAAATTTGATCGTCAGGGGTTGTTATGAAAACCCAGTCTCCTATTTCATTTTCGTTATTGGGCAGTGACCGCTTTAGGAACTGTTGTTTACCGATTTCTAAATCCCATAGTGTGCCATTACTTCGGGTCCATTCCGAAATAATAGGATATCCCAGGTGTCTCAAAGAGTCAGACAGAGCAGATCCTACAGCCCCCCGGCCAATAATTGTTATGGAAGGCTGGGTACTCTTCATCCGAATATAGGCTGATGCTGCATCTCACCATAGCCCGTCAGCAGGTTTTTATGCGTGGAATTCTCATTAATGAGATGATCAAACTGAAGTTTAAGTCCCCATTTTTTTGCAATAATCAACCCCGCAATAAATGATCCAAGCCCCTTTACATTCGACTCACCACTGTTCAGATAATTCATGAGCCCTGACAAACTCTCTGATTCCATCGTGTTTAATACTCTGTTCAGC
>JBBDMD010000122.1:0-4607 GCA_040878515.1 Balneolaceae bacterium
TTGCCCTGAAAGGCCATCGAAGCGTTGGCGGTATCCGGGCCAGTATCTACAATGCATGTGATATTGAAAGCGTAAAAGTACTTGTCGAATTTATGCAGCAATTCAGAAAGAGTAACAGCTGACATGCCAATGAATGAGATCAACCCCCATGTTTCAGCATGGGGGGTTAACACTTCTTAATGTATCAAATTTAGGATCCGGCTGAATCTTGGCAGCCAGCGTTCTGAATCCCAGGAAAAATAGATAATACCGGCTTTGCCAATCACATGATCGTCCGGAACAAACCCCCAAAAGCGGCTGTCCTCACTGTCGTCCCGATTATCGCCCATCATAAAGTAATAATCTTTCTGAATCGTGTATTGATTGGTCTCAACGCCATTAATCGTAAACTGGTCGCCATCTTTTTCTACAGGAACACGCTCATATCTTTCCATCACATCCTGGTAAATATGCCAGTTCTCCGAAGTTAATTCAATCTCCTGTCCTTTGTATGGAATCGTAAATTCCTTCATTTGGTCGTGATTGGTAAAGCCTCTTGAAAAATTAAATCGGCTCCGGCTGAATTCATCAAAATCTTGTGGCAGAACGAATTTTTCAACACTGGTAATTTCACCCCAGCTGCTCATTGTCTGTGCTATTGGTTCGGTCATATTTATGATATGAACATCATCACGGCTTTGAACGATTCTGCCCCCTGCCTCTCTTACCTTGGCGGCACTCAGCCGTATTCTTTCACGCACTTCCACCCTGTAATTGTGCATAAGAGTTTCGAAATCTTCTGCCTCTTCACCATTCACCAATAGTGTTTTATCATCAATCTCAATACGGTCGCCGGGTACACCTACTGCCCGTTTAATGTAGTTGGTTTTAACAGAAATGGGAGCTACATCTACTGGATAGTTGAATACTACAATATCGTTCCGTTCTATGTCGGAATAACCCGGTATACGAGCCCATGGCAGATCCACTCCCGGAAGATAGATATCCGTAAAAGGCACGGAGAGTGTCATGGGTGTTCTGGGACCGTACGCAAGTTTTGTAACAATCAGAAAATCACCCGTAAGCAGAGTGTTTTCCATACTGGGTGTTGGGATACGATAGGCACCAAAGAAAAATGTTCGCAATATAATAGCCGCGATAGCTGCCCAAAGAAGTGCATCCAGCCATTCCCTGGCCCAGTGCTTGGCTTTAACTTCTTCAGCCTTTAGTTTATCAGATTTTCTTTTTTTAAAGCTGTCTTTTGCAGTAGAGTCTTTCTCAGTCAATGGATCAGTTTGTCATTAATTAAATGTGGATGGTCGATTTATCATTTCCTGATTAAATTCGCCATTCTCATATTCCACCAGGTACCATTGGTCCCGTTCGGGAGAAAAGAAGTAGTCGGAAAAAGGAGCTAACTCATCAACTTCATTCATCAGTTTCTTGTTCAATGTTCTTTTAATTTGCGGCATCAAATCAATGTAACGGCTGGCGCCAACATAGACCAGGCCATTTTCGAACGGCCCGTCCAGATCCAGAATCATCATGGGGATTTCACCGTCCACAATAAACCAGTACTCAAATTGTACGGCTTTACCCGGCCGAAAGTTATTATTGATCAGGTCTTTTATGGTTTGGGTTGGTTCGCCAAAAGCTGCTTGCAGCCGTGAACGAAGCTCTATAGTTGGAAGCCTGTCAATCATACTTGGATTGTACAGTCCCTGGCCTGTCCAGCTGATATCGGAAAATCTCTGTTCAAACTGAGCCCTTTCTGACGGATTTACTTTCTGAATATCCGGTTCCTCAAACTGAGCATAGGCTGTTACTGAGCAAAGAACCAGAAATACTGTGAGCAATAATTTTTTCATATCCATAGTTTTACCTTTCATCTTCATCCATGGAAAGGACAGCCAAAAATGCCTCCTGAGGAATTTCGACCGACCCAACCTGCTTCATTCTTTTTTTCCCTTCTTTCTGTTTTTCTATCAATTTTCGTTTCCGGCTGATATCCCCGCCATAACATTTTGCGGTCACATCTTTTCGAAGCGCACGAATCGTGTCTCTGGCTATTACCCTGGTACCAATAGCCGCCTGTACCGCTACTTCAAACTGCTGCCGGGGAATTAGTTCCTTCAACTTTGCGCAAATTTTACGTCCAAGGTAGTAAGCTTTATCGCGATGCGAAATACTTGAAAGCGCATCAACGGGTTCACCGTTCAGAAGTATGTCTAAACGTACCAAATCTCCTTTTCGGTATTCAATAAATTCATAGTCGAGTGATGCATAACCGCGTGTCCCGCTTTTCAGACGATCGTAAAAATCGAATACCACTTCAGCCATCGGAAGTTCATAGGTTATTTCAACCCTGTTATTCTGCATAAACAGCTGATTTACATACACTCCCCTTCGTTCCTGGCACAACGACATAATTGGGCCGATGTAATCAGCAGGTGTGATAATACTCGCTTTAATATAAGGCTCCCATACTTCATCAATACTTCCGGCATCCGGCATTTCGCTGGGGTTATCAACACTTTTACGTTTGCCGTCTTCTGTTACAACTTCATATTCAACGTTGGGAACTGTGGTTATTATATCGATATTAAATTCACGGTCCAGCCTCTCCTGAACAATTTCCATATGCAGTAATCCAAGGAACCCGGCTCTGAAACCAAAACCCAGCGCCTTCGATGTTTCCGGCTGATAAGTAAGAGAGGCATCATTTAGCTGGAGCTTCTCAAGGGCTGAACGCAGATCTTCAAAATCTTCGGAGCTTGTAGGGAAAATGCCGCTAAACACCATGGGTTTCACATCCTTATAGCCCGGAATAGCTTTCTCCGCCTTGTTTTTTTGAGTGGTAATTGTATCTCCCACTTTGGCATCCTGAAGGGATTTTACACTTCCGATCACATATCCCACCTCACCGGCCCTCAGTTCATCGGTCGGTTCCTTTTTAATTTTCAGGTAACCGATCTCCTCGGCATCGTACTGCTTGTTAGTGGCCATAAAGAGAATATTATCCCCTTTCCTGAGAGTCCCTTCGATCACTCGAACATAGACAATTGAACCGCGGTATGTGTTGAAAATTGAATCAAAAATCAGCGCTTTCAACGGTTTCTCTGTCTCTTGTTTGGGGCCGGGAATACGTTCTACAATTGCTTCAAGTAGCTCATTCACACCTTCACCGGTTTTACCGGATACCTTCAGAATCTCATTATGATCACAGCCAATCAGGTCTACTATCTGTTGGCCTACCCCTTCCGGGTCGGCACCGGGCAGATCAATTTTATTCAGTACGGGAATAATTTCCAGGTTTTGATCAATTGCCTGGTATAGGTTGGAAATGGTTTGAGCTTCAATGCCTTGTGCGGCATCCACTATCAATAGTGCACCTTCACACGCTTTTAGTGCCCGGGATACCTCGTAGGCAAAGTCAACATGGCCAGGGGTATCAATCAGGTTAAAAGTATACTTCTCACCGTTCGGGCGCTTGTAATCCATACGAATTGCATGACTCTTAATAGTGATCCCTCTCTCCCGTTCAAGATCCATATCATCTAAAATCTGCTCCTGCATATCCCGTTCGCTAATCGCGCCGGTTCTTTCAAGAAGGCGATCGGCAAGCGTGGATTTACCGTGATCGATGTGGGCAATGATGCAAAAGTTTCGAATGTTGTTCATGCAAATCAGAGTAGAAAATCAAAAATTAATTAAGCCTTAAATATACAAATAGGAAACGGTCATTGCATTTAAATGTTATCACTTACTTTCTCCGGCAATCCCCATCCTGATTTTCACAACTTACAGTACCTGAATGATACTGACCAAATTTTACTGTGGGTTCCTGCTTGTTTACTGATGTATACCTGTTATTCATTAACCGGGCTAAGCAGCTCCACGTGAAATCTGAATGACCTGTCTTCGATTGACATCTCATCATAAATTTCCCTGATCAAGTCAAAAATAAGGTCCGTGTCTCCCTTAATACTGGTAGATAGGTAGTTCACATCCACTTCTACATCATGCTGGGCTACAAACTCAAGCAGGTCCTGAACTTTCTCTTTGGGGTGTTCAGAATAGAGTGGTATATACGTCAACTGTGCAATTGTTTTCATCTGTTAATTAGTTGATTGGAATTTTGATTTGATTAATTAGTTAAATAATCCGTTTGCGATTAAAATAAATGGTTCCGGCTTCACAAAAAAACATAATTAAAGAGGAATGATACCTTGCTATTCACAGTTTCTATTTCCTGATTAATTGGTATATAAAATCAAAATGTGCTAACTTTCGGGCGATGAAAAAAAACCTGCTCCATATCTCTCTCCATCATCACTGCCATCCGGGCAGAACAAAGCATTTTGTGCATTAATCATATCTTTTTTGCACTCTCTATCTCAAAACTACCTGCAAATATTTATTACTTTTTTCTATGAGAACTCTTGATTCTACTACCTCTTTACGTATTGCCGTTCAAAAAAGCGGCCGGTTAACCGATAAAACCATTAATCTGCTTGAAGGAATCGGCCTTCAGTTTGATGATTATAAACGAAGTCTCCTTGTTAAATGCCGTAATTTTGATGTGGAACTGTTGCTGATCCGCGATGATGATATTCCCGAATATGTGC
>JBBDMD010000123.1:0-4431 GCA_040878515.1 Balneolaceae bacterium
ATTTTTTCAGGGCTCAGCAGCCTGCTGATCTCTCTTGCCTGTTCTACAGTTACGGCATCGATAGCTGCTTCCCTGGAGGTGGATCCTGCAGTCTGTATATCTACTTTAACCAAACCGAACATTCTCTGAATCACACCGGATGTAATATCGATAACCTGAACGCGGTCTTTAGTCAGAAACAGGTCTTTCCTTACAAAAACTCCTTGTTTAATGTGGAGTTCTCCGTCTTCAATTCTGTATAAAAACCTCCACCATGTGATGGTTCCAATCAGCAGAAGAAAGGCAAAACCACCGCCTATCCATATGAGGATGGAAGCTTCACCGCTTTGGGATCCGATAAACAGAAGAACTATAATGGTAACAACATTACCACGTATCAGTCCCAATGCCCTGCTAATGGCCGCTACCGGGTGTTGTCGCCTGAATTCAAACATCTTCTTCTGCGAGCCGTGCATATGTTGAAATTTGTTTCCTTACCCTGTCTGCAATAAAAGAATCGAGGGCGGGAATTTCGTGAGTTGTTGCTGCTGTGGAAACAGTAACGGTGGCCAGATCATACCATCTCAAAAAGGGCCCCTGCCGGGTATCCACATGCTGCACCCTGCTCAAGGGAATCAGAGTCTGCTTTTTGATGATTACCCCTCTTTTCAGGTATATCTCCTTTTCATCTACATTATATCTCCAGTTTTTCCAACTTAAATAAGGCAGCCAGGCAATTGAAAATATCCAGATTGCCAGAATGATAACCCCTGAACCTGCCACAATCCATAAATGAAGGTTGTTCAACCCAAAAACGAATCCATAAACTACGGGCAGCGAAAACAGAAATAGATTTCCAATCGCATTACTGATTTGCCATACTCGAATAGACCTGGGGGTCAATTTATGAAATGAGGTTTTCTCCATATTCTGTTCAGCTTATAAATTCAGTTTAAAGTAAGGGTTCATCTTCAATCGGGAAAGCAATTGGAGTGATATAAAAAGAGAGGAGGACAGCATCTTTTGGCAGGCCTTGCAGAAACAAAAAAAGCCACGTAATACGTGGCTTTTTTAATAGAATAACGAAAATATTACTCGTTATTTTTGATGTCCTGAATTTCAAGACGGATTTCCTGAGATAGTTTTTTCAGATCCTGTAATTGTTTTCTGGCACGGGTACCAGCTGCTTTATTCCCCTTGTTATAGAATTTGTCAAGATCATCTTCGAGTTCTGTCATCAGGTTTTTTACTTCGTCAATTCTGCTCATAAATAAATCTCCAGTTAAATTAATGATTAGTGCTTAATGATGGTTCACCATCAAATTTCGTAGAATACAAAGATTGTTGTCCATCCCTGTACAATCAATTGGCTTAATTTAACACTCTGAGCATTAAATACACTTAGTTTTTAATTTTTTTTCTCCACCCTGTACTTGTCCCAATTCTCAATTCATAACACTTATCCCAAAAACTATCTGTAAACACATATTTTATTTAATAACAATAGGTTACAAAATAATAATATTGTAGCCTGAATGTTTTTAAATTACATCACTATTCAGAAAAAAGAACCCTTAGGAGAAATAATAATCTATTTTTTTCGCTTATTCAGTTGAATTCTGTTCTTGATAAAGGTCAGCAGCCTCTTCACCCCTTGATTCGTTGACCCAAAGACATACTACAATCGCTATCAAAAACAGAAAAGCACAAAAGAGTACCGATGGCTGCAGGCCGAATTCCGCCTGCAGGAGGCCAAGGCCAATGATTCCAAAAAAACCGGCTATCTTATTTGAAAGGCCCCAAAACCCAATAAATTCGGCCGATTTATTTTCCGGAGTAAACAGGCCGACCAGTGCCCTGCTTGCCGACTGGCTTGATCCAAGGCTTAAGCCCGCAATCACCCCGATATATAGAAATACATACTGGGCTTCAAAATCCTGATTAAAAACAGAATTGATCCAATTGGTAATATCCACTACGGCCCAGATTCCAAGCACTCCGATAAACCAGAGCCCAAGGGTAATGTTGTAAGTGAGTTTAGCCCCGATTTTATCCTGGATAAATCCGAACCCAAATGCGCCCATTGCTGCAGTGATCTGTACCACGATAAACATAAGAATGCGAACCGTTTCATCCCATTTAACAATCTGGTCTCCATAAATAAAGGCAAATGATATCACAATGTAGATTCCCGCCATGGCAAAAAAGACGGATACCAGAAAAATGGCCAGGTCTTTGAATGTACCGATCTCTTTAATAGTATCTCCAAGACGTTTAAAACCTATCGATACGAATGTTTCGCCTTCGGGCAATTCTCTTCTGGCTCCCGGTTCTTTTAACCAGATGAAAGTTGGTATGGCGGCAAGCATAAAGAAAACAGCCGCAAAAGGCCCCACCCATCGTATTCTTTCAAAATTTTGAAGGGTTGCATCACCCAGAAAAAGGATCACAAATCCGGCCGATACCAATCCTCCCAAATAACCAAGCGACCAGCCGAAACCCGATATCTTACCCAGATCGCTTGGTGGCCCCAGGCTTGGCAGAAAAGAAGCGATAAAATTTTCCCCGATCGCATAGGCAAAATTTGAAATCACAATCAAAATCACACCGAGAACAATAAGGCCGGGTTCCACAAAATAGAGAAGTGTTGTGCTGAAGATGGTGAGGAGATAACTGTAAAGAAGAAATTTTTTCTTAAGTGCGGAGTAGTCCATAATGGCACCAATTACCGGGCCGCTCAATACTACAAGAAAATAGCTGATAGCAAGGGCAACACTCCAAAGTAAATTCCCCAGCCTGTAATCATTTTCAGCATCCCCGACAATTACGGTTGTAAATAGTACCGGGAATATCACCGTAATAATAAGCAGCGTATACGATTGATTGGCAAAGTCGAACATAGCCCATCCAAAAATCTCTTTTTTAGATGCCCTTGGGGTGTCTTTGCGATATTTTCTCATTTCTATAGTGTTGAATTAATCGAAAAACCGCTCCATAGTTACGTAAAAATTTAATAAGTGCAAATTTCCATTTTATTACTATACAATACTGAATTCTGAATGAGAACATATATACTCATCAGTATAAAAACGTAAAAGCTTGCATCCCGAAGAAATATGAATGCTCAATTTTCATATCTTTCATAAAAATAATTATTCATTTAACAGATCACAGCTTTATGCACAACGTCGTATTAATTCCGGGAGACGGGATTGGAACAGAAATTACAGCATCAGTAAAAGAAATTCTTGAAGCAGCCGGGGCAAACATAAACTGGATAGAGTGTAGGGCCGGTGAAGGGGTTTTTAAAGAAACAGGCAATCCATTGCCGGACGAAACAATTGATGCGATTAACAAGCATCGAATTGTATTAAAAGGGCCGTTAACTACACCTGTGGGAGCCGGGTTCAGATCTATTAATGTGGCATTGCGTCAAAAATTTAATCTCTACAGCAATGTGCGCCCCGCAAAATCCATCCCGAATATCGATAGTCCGTTCCGGGGTGTGGACATGGTGATGTTCAGAGAGAACACTCAGGGGCTCTATATCGGGAAGGAACACTGGGTTGATGAAGAAGAGAAACACGCCGAAAGTATTGCTGTTGTAACCCGGGATGCAAGTGAAAAAATTATTACCGCTGCGTTTGAATACGCTAAAAAGAATGGACGGTATAAAGTTACTCTTGTTCACAAAGCGAATATTCTAAAACTTACGACCGGGCTATTTCTCCAGATTGGCAAAGAAATATCCGGGAGTTATCCCGACATCGAATTCGAGGATCTGATTGTAGACAACATGGCCATGCAAATGGTAATGAGGCCTCAGCAATTTGATGTGATTGTAACCACAAACCTTTTCGGAGATATACTCTCCGATCTAGCATCGGGGCTGGTTGGCGGACTCGGTGTAACGGGAGCTGCCAATATCGGTGATGATGCAGCGATGTTTGAAGCCGTTCACGGTTCTGCACCCGATATTGCGGGAAAAGGACTGGCTAATCCCACAGCCCTGTTGTTTTCCTCACTGATGATGCTGGAATACCTGGATGAACACCGCACCGCTGAGAGAATCAAAAGTGCTATTTATACCGTTCTGCAGGATCGTAAAAAGGAATGTACCCGTGATATTGGCGGTGAAGGAACCACACAGAGCTATACCGATGCAATTTGCAGCTTGCTGAAGGACTAATTTTTTTTGAAAGGAAACATTGCGGGTTTATCCGTCAATTCATCCTTGACATGACACTATTCAGATTATCTGGAAATCACAAAAGTTAATCAGCCGTCTGGTTTACAATTCTTTAAAGCTGATCTGTTTACTCTTAGTATCGAACAGGGCCACCATAGCATCCTGTTTGAAGCCGTTTACGCTGCCGGGATTGATAGAGAGCGTGTCCCCGATTGTATCCATTTTGGGCTGATGAGTGTGCCCTGAAATGACTACATCATAGA
>JBBDMD010000124.1:0-2446 GCA_040878515.1 Balneolaceae bacterium
TGGAATTTCCCGCTATTGATGCTTTCATGGAAGATTGCCCCTGCCCTTGCAGCAGGAAATACGGTTGTTCTTAAACCTGCAGAAACGACGCCTCTTACAGCACTTAAATTTGCTGAAATTTGCCGTGATGCGGGTCTTCCCGATGGTGTGGTTAACATTGTAACCGGAGCCGGCCAAACCGGTGCAGCCATCGTTGATCATCAGGATGTAGATAAAATAGCGTTTACGGGATCAACTGAAGTAGGTAAAATTATTCAAAAATCACTGGCTGCATCAGATAAAAAGTTCACCCTGGAGTTGGGTGGAAAAGGGCCCAATATTGTATTTGAAGATGCACCCGTTGAGCAGACGGTTGAGGGAATTATCAATGCCATCTTTTTTAACCAGGGGCACGTCTGCTGTGCTGGTTCGCGGCTTTTAGTCCAGGAAGGCATTTCAGAAAAACTGATATCAAGACTCAAAGATCGTATGGAATCCCTGATTGTGGGCGACCCTCTCGATAAGAATACGGATATTGGGGCAATCAACTCGAGGGCGCAGTACGAAAAAATCCAGGAGTATTTGGCAATTGGACAGGAAGAAGGCGCTGTGATGTATCAAAACGGAACGGATTTACCTGAGAAGGGTTATTTTTGTAAACCTACCCTTTTTACCGGTGTAGGGCAAAGCAACCGGATTGTTCAGGAAGAAATTTTTGGGCCTGTGTTAACCATTCAAACATTCAGAACTCCCGACGAAGCCATTGAGAAGGCAAATAATACTCCGTATGGATTAGCCGGCGGAGTTTGGACTGATAAGGGATCAAAGATTTTCAACATCGGACAAAAAATGCGGTCGGGCGTCATCTGGTCGAATACATACAACAAATTTGATCCGACATCTCCGTTTGGCGGGTACAAAGAGAGCGGAATTGGCCGGGAAGGTGGGTTACACGGTCTTTATGGCTATGTAAATCTGGATGATTGAAATTTCCATACTGAAATCATTCCGAATAAGTTTAAATTTAACAATAATGATGAATTAGTTTTTGAACAATGGCAGACAGGATAGACATATTAAAAACATATAAAACGTATGTAGGCGGCTCTTTTCCGCGGAGTGAATCGGGGCATACCTATAAAATTACAGACAAAGCAGGTGATGTGATAGCTAATGCCTGCCGGTGTACAAGAAAAGATGTGAGGGATGCTGTTGTTGAAGCCCGAAGCGCCGTTAAAGGGTGGAGCGGGCGCTCTGCATATAACCGGGGCCAGATCCTGTATCGTATTGCAGAAATGCTGGAAGGCAGAAAAGAGCAGTTTGTTGAAGAATTGGAATTATTGGGCCAGAATCATAAAACAGCAACCCGTGAAGTAGAATCCTCTGTCGATCGGCTAATCTATTTTGCAGGCTGGACAGATAAATACAGCCAGGTGTTTGGAACCATCAATCCGGTGGCAAGTTCTCATTTTAATTTCAGTTTGCCTGAACCCACCGGTACTGTAGGAGTCATTGCTCCGGATGAACAACCGCTTCTATCTCTAATCTCGCTGATGGCCCCCGTGATTGCCGGCGGAAATACATGCATTATTCTGGCATCCGAATCAAATCCATTGCCGGCTGTGAGTTTTGGAGAAGTATTACATGCATCGGATGTTCCTGCAGGCGTTGTTAATATCCTTACCGGGTACAGAAACGAAATGGCGGAACATCTCAGCGGGCACATGGATATCAACGCAGTGATAAACAGTTCAGAAAATAATGATCTAAGGAAACTTATTGATGAACAGGCCTCTATAAGTGTAAAACGGGTTCGTCATTATTTGTCGGACGATTGGTTTGATGATAAACATGAAAACCCATATTTAATTATTGATGTGCAGGAAACGAAAACGACCTGGCATCCAATTGGAAATTGACATTTACCGCATATTATGATGATTAAAACAGTATTCCCCCTGCTGCTAATTTTGCTGTTCATTGGCTGTTCCACTACTGAAGAGGCTACCGAACAGGATCGTTCAGATCCGTTTTTTGATGTTTCCGACGAAGTAGTTGATGAATTTGTTGAGGAGAACCTCAATGAATTTGAGCGAACACTTCTGGCTTCCCGAAGTGATCTTTCTGATACTTATGCAAATCTGGAACACGACATGCCCGAACAATACCTGAGAGAAAGGGTGATCGAAGAACAGGAAGTGGATGAATTCGCGGGTTACAGGGTTCAAATATTGTCAACCCGTGATGTTGTGCATGCGGATACGACAAAAGATTACTTTGCAGCATGGTCCGACACAACCATTACCGGTTATCAGGCTGAGGCATATGTATTTTTCAGGCAGCCCTATTATCGAGTCCGGGCCGGTGATTTCAGGGACAGGGAAACTGCCATTGAATTTTCGAGGCTTTTAAAATCCCATTACCCTGAAGCTTGGGTGGTTCACGATCGTATTGTACCGGCAAATGT
>JBBDMD010000124.1:2546-18113 GCA_040878515.1 Balneolaceae bacterium
TTTTATACGTTAAACCTGAATAGCAGTACATCGCCATCTTTTACAAGATAATCTTTTCCTTCCTGGCGCATTTTTCCGGCTTCTTTGGCTGCTTTTTCAGATCCCAGTGATATATAATCATCGTAAGAAATGGTTTCGGCCCGTATAAACCCGCGCTCAAAATCCGTATGGATAACTCCCGCTGCCTGGGGTGCTTTTGTCCCCTTTCGAATGGTCCACGCCCTCACCTCTTTAGGTCCGGCGGTGAAGTAGGTGATCAGCCCTAGATTTTTGTACGCAGCCTGAATCAGCCGGTCAAGGCCGGCATGCTCAAGGCCCAATTCTTCCAGGAACATTTCTCTCTCCTCTTCTTCCAGTTCCGCAATTTCCGCTTCTATTTTGGCGCAGAATGTAACAACCTCATCATCAAACTCCTCCGCTATTTTTTCCACGGTTTTCACATACTCATTTCCTGTTTTTACATCGCTTTCAGAAACATTGCAGGCATAGAGAACTGATTTCCCCGATAATAGCGATAAATCCCGGTACGCTTCTTTATCATCTTCATCCACTTCAAACGTTCTTGCCGTGTTGCCTGAACCCAGGTGATCTGCAAGTTTTTTTACAGTTTCCAGCTGCGAAGTATATTTCTTATCTCCTCCTTTCGACTGTTTTTTTAGAGTATCCACTCGTTTTTCAACCGATTCAAGATCTTTCAGAATCAATTCATCCTCAATAATGCGAATATCTCTTTCAGGATCAATTGAACCTTCAACGTGGATCACATCGTTATCATCAAAACAGCGCACAACATGTACAATCAAATCTACTTCGCGAATGTGCGAAAGAAAAGCATTTCCTTTTCCCTTTCCTTCCGAAGCTCCTTTAACAAGTCCGGCAATATCAACAAATTCGATTGAAGCCGGTGTTAATTGTTTAGGCTCCACAAGTTCGGCCAGTTTCGTTAGCCGCTGATCGGGTACGGGGACAATCCCAATATTTGGATCGATTGTGCAGAACGGAAAATTTGCAGCTTCAGCACCCGCACTGCTAAGAGCATTAAAAAGCGTGGATTTTCCAACATTTGGAAGTCCCACAATGCCGCATTGTAAACTCATAAAATTCGGTTTAAAAGATTAGTCAAGTGATACTTGTTCAATAAATGTTGTTTCAGGAAGTATAACCGCAGTTAATTTACCCAGTCCCGTTTTTTGATACACACATCCAGTATCAATCCCAATCATTTTAGGCTTTTGAATAGGCCGTGGCCTCGGGGTATGTCCAAAGATTACGGTTTTTTCCCACGGAGTATCAAAACTATTCAGATGCTCGCGTCCCCACAGGAAGTAATCCAGGGATTGGGCGCTCTCTTTACTTTTTTTGAGTGACTGATGTGGTGGAGCTCCGGCATGTACAAAGAAGTAGTTGTCGGTTTCGTAATAAAGAGGGGTGTCTTTATAAAACCGGATATGATTTTCGGGGATTTGTTCCGCCGAATTACATTTATATGAGTGTAAAGTTGTATCACCGCCATTATAGAGCCAGTTAATTGTGCTGTTATCTTCATAGGCATCAAGAAGCATTTGTTCATGATTTCCACGGATAAAAACACACTCCCGCTCCTTCGAAACTTCCATAAGAAAATCTACAACCTGTTTAGAATAAGGGCCACGGTCGATATAATCTCCTACAAATACATGTAATGTATCTTTATAGGGCTCCAGTTTTTTCCAGAGAGATTCAAGAGACCGTAAACACCCGTGTATATCTCCAATAGCTACGATTGAGTTACTCATTCATCTTTAGAGGATTCAATTAATCCTCTCCCGCTTTTTTTAATTTTATTTTCATTCGTAAACTGGTGCAGTACTGCGTCCAGTATTCCATTAACGAAATTTCCACTCTTTCTTGTTGAAAAGTTTTTTGCAAGCTCTATCGCTTCATTAATGGTTACCTTTGTTGGGACTTCTTCAAAGTAGAGCAGTTCAGTAATTGCCATTCTCAGAATTAATTTATCAATAACAGCCAGTCTGTTTACATCCCAGTTTTTAATATGTTCATCAATAATTTTATCATGCTCCGCTGCATAATCAACGGTTAACAGCATCAATTTTTCTGCAAATTTAATGGAGTCCTGATCATCCGTAAATTTATGTTTGATGATATGTTTGGTTACATCCTGGGGTTTATTCCCTCCAACTTCAACGGCGTATATTGATTGTATTGCGGCTTCGCGTGCAGCCCTTCTGTTTAACATAGATCGTATAATATTTCAAAGACAAAGAACAGAAAAATACGAACCTTTCCTGAGAGCTGAAAGAAAGTTTCTCGCTTTTCATTGCTTTTAAAACAAAAGGGTTCTTATCTTAGAGATTCAGGGTTTATAGCTCAGTTGGTTAGAGCGCCACATTGACATTGTGGAGGTCGGCAGTTCGAATCTGCCTAAACCCACTACTGAATATCTCTCCTGCTTTTCCTTGTTACTCGATCTCTTTCCTGAAGCGGAAATCATAAGTAGTTCCATTCAAAGAATTTATGGATATGGATGCCTCAATTTGTCTTCGTAAGGTGTCAATTAATGTTAACCCGAGAGATTTACTTCCAAGATCTTCAAATTTTTCTGGTAATCCCACACCATTATCGCGGATTTGAAGATGTATATCTCCTTGTTTCTCCTTTAAAGATATGGATACAACCGGTTTTCCATTAAATTTTTCCGGAAAGGCGTGTTTAAATGAATTTGTAATCACTTCGTTGAGCAGAAGACCACAGGGAATAGCCTGTGTAATCGGAAACTGAATGGGATCGATGTCGAGTGAGAGTTCAATGGGTTTAAAATCTGAATTCAATGTGTTCCTGATAACATCTACCAGCTCACGGATATAGATATCAAAATTAATCCGGGAAAGTGTTTCATTTTGATAGAGTTTTTCGTGCACCAGGGCCATTGAATTAATTCTCATCTGACTGTCTTTTAACACTTTTTTTGCGGTTTCACTTTCTGTGCTCTGAGACTGCAGCTCAAGCAGACCTGTTATAACCGCAAGATTGTTCTTAACTCTGTGGTGTATTTCCGAGAGCAAAACTTCCTTCTCTTTCAGTGAATTTCTAATTTTATTTTCAGCTTCTTTTCGGTCTGTTATGTCAACGTAAATTCCATATATGGCGATGGTTTTTTCGTTTACCACAACCGGTACCCCGTAGATCAATACATTCACCAAACTTCCATCCTTTCTCACTCGATCCGTGGAGATTTCAAATGCCTCTTCACTTGAAGACAGCCGGAAAGCCTCTTCATAATGCTTTTCGGTAGCTATTATAGAGTCGATATTTAACCCTTTTACCTCATCAAACGAAAATCCGAAGATCTCTTCAAAACCCTGGTTTATCATTTGAATCTCTTTATGCTGATCGAGTAAAGCGATACCGATAGGTGAATTCTGAAAAAGCTGACGGAAGAGTTGTTCATTCTGTTTTAGCGTTTCCTGCTGGTCATGTTGTGCGGAGATATCTCTTGCAATGGCAATGACAACTTTTTTCCCAAAATACATCCCGGGATTCAGGTGAAGCTCTTTTGGAAAAATCTCGCCGTTCTTCCTTTTACCCCACCATTCAAAGCGTTGTGGCTCGCCATGGAGGGCTTTCCTGAATTTTTCCATGGTCTCTTCCATATTCACTTTTCCGGGGGCAGAAAGCATGGATGGATCTTCTCCGACAACATCAGATTTAGTATATCCATACATTTCCTCCACTGAATGATTTACCTCTATAAAAATCCCTTCTTCATCCAGTATATAAATGGCGTCGCCAATGGAATCAAACAAGTCCTTATAACTTTCTACAGATTCTTTAAATTTTTGATGGGTCTCAACCTGCCGCGTCTGATCCACTACAACTCCGATAACAGCCGGATATTGATTCATTAAAATCTTTGAACCATAAACTTTTACATGAACCATTTCTCCATTCCTGGTAAATGCCCTAATATCTACCTCAAATGAATCAATTTCACTGTTAAACCACATCTGCCGCAGCCGTTTTAACTTATCCAGGTCATCATGATGCACAAGCTTAAAGGGATCCATTTTATCTACAAGCTCTTCCCGTTCATACCCCATGATTTCGCATAAACGAGGGTTTGCATATTTAAACTTCCTGTCCTGAACCATATATACACCCACCAGCGATGACTCGCTTAATACCCGAAAGCGCTGCTCCGACTCTTTTAACTTCTCCCTGGCCTGGGTTTTCAGTGTGGTATCTTCCACCATTGAATAGATACTGACCGGGTTGCCGGCCTGATCGTAAATAACGGCATTATGCCAGGTGCAGTAGATAGGTATCCCATTTTTTGTAAAATGCCTGGCTTCAATCGTAAAATAAGTTTTATTCACTGATATAAATTCTTCAACAATATTCTTTATTTCCGAAAATTTTTCGCCGGGCAGTATTCCCGACTCAAACAACGATTTGCCAGCCATCTCTTTGAAGCTATATCCAAATATATGTTGAGCATAATCAGACCAGTCACGGATTTTACCATCCTCTCCCCACTCAATCATACCCATTGGAATTTGAGATTTTAATGCATCTATACGGGGCAATAAATTTTTCTTAAACTCAAGGTCTTTTACGATTTCAGAGACATCATGAACAAGGGCAAGCTGTAAGGTTTTTCCATTTTGTTTAAAAGAGTGCAGTGTAAGCTGTACATGAAATGAATTTCCATCTTTATCTTTATGTATCCAGATAGAAGGCTGATTTGATCTTTTTTGCTCTCCATTTTCCCGGGCTGGATGAAATTTATCGCCAAGGTCCGTTATTTTCTTTTCCAGCAGTTCATTTTTTTCGAAACCGTATTTATGAATAGCTGCATCATTCACATCAAAAATTTGAAGGGTGTGATAATCATAAATAATCATCGCTATGCTGTCGAAAAACGAAGGCACACTATTTATTAGGGTGTCTTGATGAGCCATGTAGTTTCTTTAGAAGGAGATTTGTGATCCTGTCATTTATAATTCAGATAGATAGAAAGTATATAAAAAGATGTAATTAAACGCTTTTATAGATAACGGTTTAATGGAATGTCAGGATTTTGTATTTTTATGAGCATAACAAACAAAAGAAATTATAAATACTCCCTATACTATAAAAATAGATGTCAGAAGATTTTATTACGCTTACCTTTCCTGACGGTGCCAAAAAACAATTCCCGAAAAATATTACCGGATATAAAGTAGCCGAACGCATATCCATGGGTCTTGCCAGAAACGCACTGAGTGTTACTGTGAATGGCGAGATTAAGGATTTGAATGATCCAATCAAAGAAAATGCAACATTCTCTGTAAATACCTGGGAAACAGAAGACGGGCAATACACATTCTGGCATTCATCGGCTCATTTACTTGCCGAGGCTATTCAGGAACTCTATCCGGATGCAAAATTTGGAATTGGCCCGCCTATCGAAAATGGGTTCTACTACGATATTGATTTTGGTGATACGCATTTTGGAAAAGACCAGCTGGAGGACGTTGAAAAAAAAATGATCGGGCTGGCCCGGGAAAAATCAGAATTCAAAAGAAGAGCTGTCTCAAAAGAGGAAGCCCTTCAGTTTTACAAGGAACGGGGAAATGAATATAAAATGGATTTGATTCAGGATCTCAGTGATGGGACCATCACATTTTATGAGCAGGGAAATTTCACCGATTTGTGCAAAGGACCGCATTTGCCGGATACCTCTTTTATTAAAGCTGTTAAACTAACCAGTCTTGCCGGGGCCTATTGGCGCGGGGATGTGGACAGCAAACAGCTTACCCGTATCTATGGTATTTCATTTCCGAAACAGAAACTTCTCGAGGAACATCTGGCACAAATAGAAGAGGCCAGGAAACGCGATCATAAAAAACTGGGTAAAGAACTTGGTATTTATATGATGGACCCAATGGTTGGGTCGGGCTTACCTATGTGGCTTCCCAATGGCACATTAATCCGCCGCACTCTTGAGACCTTTCTAAGGGATGAGCAAAAACGGCGGGGATATAAAGAAGTGATTACTCCGCACATTGCCAATATTGAGCTTTATAAAACCTCCGGCCATTATCCCTATTACAAGGAATCACAGTTTAATCCGATGAAGGTAGACGAGGATGAGTACATGCTTAAACCCATGAACTGTCCTCATCACCACAGAATCTATGCTAACGACCTTCACAGCTATCGTGATCTTCCCGTTCGACTTGCAGAATTCGGATCTGTTTATCGCTATGAGCAATCCGGGGAACTGAATGGCCTTTCCAGGGTACGTGGATTCACACAGGATGATGCTCATATCTACTGTACACATGATCAGTTGAAGGATGAAATTAAGAATACAATAAATCTTACTCAGTATGTATTCAAGACATTCGGTATGCCTGTAGACATTCGGCTCTCATACCGCGACGATAATGACCAAAAATATGGTGGTAATACTGAGTACTGGGACAGAGCCCAGAAAGAGATTCAGGAAGCAGCCGATGAAATGGAACTCGATTATAAGGTTGTGCTTGGCGAGGCTAGCTTCTACGGGCCCAAAATTGATTTTATTATCCGGGATGCCATCGGCAGAAAATGGCAGCTGGGAACAGTACAGGTAGATTACGTTATGCCGGAACGGTTTGATTTAACCTATATCGGTTCCGATAATGACAAACATCGGCCGGTTATCATCCACAGGGCGCCTTTTGGGTCTATGGAAAGATTTATGAGTATATTGATTGAACATTTTGCAGGAGATTTCCCGTTGTGGCTCTCTCCGCTGCAGGTAAAAATTCTGCCGATATCTGACGATTTTAACGGATATGCCAATTATTGCCTTGAATTACTTGAAAAAATGACTATACGTGCTGAAATTGATGACCGATCTGAGAAGGTGGGTGCAAAAATCAGGGATGCAGAAAACAATAAAATTCCCTATATGTTAATTGTAGGAGCCAAAGAGCAGAAAGAAAGTACTGTTTCCGTTCGCAGGCACAAACAGGGAGATATTGGAACGTTTGCCCTATCGGATTTTATTGATACTATTGAAACCGAAATTAATGAAAAAACTTTACCACCAACCCATAACTAAACATAGAGGTATCTTATCGCAAGAAGAAACACCATGAGACGACCACGGAATGACGACCGACCTAAAGTGAATGATGAAATTCGCTCATCAAAAGTTCGTGTTATCCGTCCGGATGATGAACATGAAATCGTATCGATCGAACGCGCGCTTGAAATAGCCGAATCATTTAAAATGGACCTGGTTGAAGTTGCCCCGGATGCAAAACCACCCGTTTGTAAAGTGATTGACTTCGGCAAGTTCATGTATGAGAAAAAGAAAAAGGAGAAAGAAGCCAAGAAAAAGCAGCATACCATTCAGGTTAAAGAACTTCGCTTCCGCCCTACCACCGACGATCATGACCTGGAGTTTAAAACACGACATGCCCGGGAATTTCTGGATGACGGAGACAAAGTAAAAGCAACGGTTCAATTCAGAGGCAGGGATATGTTGTATACTGATCAAGGCGAAAAGCTTTTAAATGAACTGGCTGAAGAACTGAGCGATGTCAGTAAAATCGAATCCCCACCTACTATGGAAGGCCGGAGAATGATTATGATACTTGCTCCATCAAAAGGGTAAAAAGAATGCTTTTATAACTCTGTAAACATCTTTATATTTAGAGTCTTTGTAATTTTACACAAATAGATAGAGCAAGTTATGCCTAAAATGAAATCGAATAGCGGCGCAAAGAAACGCTTTAAAGTTACCGGATCAGGTAAAATTAAGCGTAAAAAAGCGTATAAGCGTCATATTCTTACGAAAAAATCAGCAAAGCGGAAAAATAACTTAGGGAAAGATGCTTTGGTACACGATGCTGATTTCAAATCAGTAAAACGACTGATCCCTTACAGCTAAACTCAATTATTAACTTTTAAACGTTACAAAAATGCCACGTTCTTCAAATTTGGTGGCTTCCCGTCGCCGTCGCCGCAAGATATTAAAGCAGGCGAAAGGTTACTGGGGCAGACGTAAAAACGTTTACACCGTTGCCAAAAATGCGGTTGAAAAAGGTCTACAGTACCAATACCGCGACCGAAAAAATCGAAAACGAAATTTTCGAAGGCTCTGGATTGCACGTATTAACGCCGCTGCCCGACTGAACGGGACCACCTATGCCAAACTCATTCACGGCATGAAACTCAATGAGATGGAAATTAACCGTAAAATGCTTTCCGATATTGCTGTTCGCGATCCGGAAACATTTTCTGCTGTTGTAAAAGAAGCGGTTAAGTAAATTCTACATGTTATTTAAGCCGGCAGATCTGCAATATGATTTGCCGGCTTTTTTTTATCTCTAAGTTTATCTTCCATACATTATTCATGCTATTTATTTTTGACCGCAATGTTATCTGAAATATTTCTGTAATTTCTCAACATATGGTCAAATATCAGAACCTTGAATACAATTAAAACTAATAATTGAACTCTTTCTTTGAATGATTGATAAAATCAATAAACTAAAAGAAGAAATTAAACAGACCCCTGTTGAAAATAGCGATCAGCTGGAGGAATTCAGGCTGAAATTCCTGTCCAGAAATGGCAAGGTGCAGAGTATGTTTGGTTTGATGGGATCTGTTCCCAATGATCAAAAGGCAGCAGTTGGCAAAGCGATGAACGAGGTGAAGAATCTCGCTCAGAAAACATTTGATGATGCCAAAAAGAAGTTGCAATCAACAAAAAAAAGAGAGTTTGGCGCCCTAGACGACATTACCCTCCCTGTTGAACCTGCATACACCGGATCTTTTCATCCGCTTACCCAGGCTTTGGACGAAATCAAACAAATCTTTCTCCGGCTTGGATTTAATATAGCCGATGGCCCGGAGCTTGAGGATGATTTTCATAATTTTACCGCTCTGAATTTTCCTCCTGATCATCCTGCAAGAGATATGCAGGATACCTTCTTTGTTAGAAAAACAGACAATAAAGACGTAGAAGACCTTGTACTCCGAACGCATACCTCTCCTGTTCAAATTCGTTTGATGAAGGAGAATAAACCACCTCATCGGTCCATTATGCCGGGGCGGGTGTACAGAAATGAAGCCGTAACGGCAAAATCATATTTTCAGTTTAATCAGGTTGAAGGGCTGTATGTAAATGAAAAAGTTACCCTGGGTGAGCTGATTCAGACGCTGGTGATGTTTGCAAAACTGATGTATGGCAGTGATGTGAAATATCGTGTGCGTCCCTCCTATTTTCCATTTACCGAACCCAGCATGGAGATGGATATCTGGTGGGAGAATCAAAAAGGCGGCCAGTGGCTTGAAATACTTGGAGCCGGCATGGTAGATCCCAATGTATTTGAAGCCGTTGGTGTTGATTCCGAAAGATACACTGGATTTGCTTTTGGGATGGGTGTAGACCGGATAGCAATGCTCCGGTATGGTATTGACGATATCCGCACGCTTTATGAAAATGACATTCGATTTTTAAAACAATTCAAGTCTTAACTCTGATATTTTACAGGAATAGAAACAACCTATGAAGATTTCTTATAACTGGTTGAACCAGTATATCGACCATGATCTCTCTTACGATGAAATTGAAAACAAACTGACGCTTCTGGGCCTTGAAGTGGAAGAAACGGATAAGATCGGTTCTGATTTTGAAAATTTCGTAGTCGGACATGTGCTGGATGTCTCTTCGCATCCAAATGCAGACAGGCTTTTTCTCTGTAAAGTAGACCTTGCAGAGTCGACAGTTCAGATTGTATGCGGTGCTGAGAATGTTGCTCCCGGACAAAAGGTACCGGTTGCTAAAGTGGGGGCAACCCTGCCCGTGTTAATGGAAAATGGCTCTGCATTCACTATTAAAAAAGCAAAACTCCGTGGTGAAACTTCTGAAGGGATGATTTGTGCAGAAGATGAACTCGGGTTGAGTGAAGATCATTCGGGGATAATGGTTTTGGACTCCTCTCTGGAGCCGGGTACTCCTTTAAAAGAAGCTCTGAAACTGGAAAATGACATCGTATACGAAATTGGATTAACGCCGAACCGCCCCGATGCAGCCTGTCATATCGGGGTTGCCCGGGACCTTTCTGCAGTATTAAAGAAACGATTGAAGCACCCTTATAAGGAAGTTGAAAAATCTTCGAATGATTTGAGCAGCAAGATCGGAATCACAATTGAAAATCCTGAACTATGCCCCCGCTATGTTGGAATGATGGTTGAGAATGTAACTGTCAAAGAGTCGCCACAGTGGCTCAGGAATAAACTAACAGCTATTGGACTGCGGCCCATCAATAACGTTGTGGATGCCACCAACTATGTGCTGCATGAAGTGGGCCAGCCGCTACACGCTTTTGATTATGATCATATTTCCGGCAAGCAAATTGTGGTAAAAAATTATAATGAAGAAATAACTTTTACCACCCTGGATGATGTTGAACGTAAAGTTCCTGCAGGATCCCTCTTTATATGTGATGCTGACGGCCCGGTTGCCATAGCAGGTGTGATGGGTGGAGAAAATAGTGAAGTAACCGCCGGAACAACAAAAGTGTTTATAGAAAGTGCCTATTTCAATCCTACATCCATCCGTAAAACGGCAAAAGCACTCGCGCTTCAGACAGACAGCTCCTATCGATTTGAACGGGGAATTGACCCCAACCTTCAACTGAAAGCCGCTAAGCGAGCTGCCGATCTGATAGCCGAGCTTTCCGGCGGAACTGTACTGGATAATTTTACTGATAACCATCCCATTAAAACCGAACCGGAAACAGTAGAACTGAGAGTATCCAGAGTAAACCATCTGCTGGGAACCGTTCTCAAAAAAAAGGAAATCAGTTCAATACTGGACAGCCTTGAAATAACAGTTACTGAAAAGAATGAGGATACACTGAGTTGTAAGATTCCAACATTCAGGCCCGATATTACACGGGAAGTGGATCTGATTGAGGAAGTGGGAAGGGTTTTTGATTACAACAATATTCCAACCCCTGTCTCTTCACCCCTGATTACACCGGTACCCTTGTCAGACACTGAAAATTTTCAACAGAGGCTAAAATCACTTGCCAAATCACTTGGTTATAAAGAGATTGCAACAAATTCGCTGCTGTCCCGAAAAGAGGCAAATGCCCTGGCAGATGAAGATCTTCAAATTCATACGTTAAACCCCGTATCGAGTGAAAATACAATCCTGAGGACCCATCTGGCCGGAGGGTTTCTTAAAGCATTGAGCTACAATTTAAACCGGAATGCACCCAATCTCCGGTTTTTTGAAATGGGTCACACGTTCAGAAAAGGCAAACCGGGAACCTGGATTGAAGGAGTAGAAGAGCATACTTCCCTTCTGCTGGGAATCAGCGGTACTAAATATGAAACGAACTGGAGATATGATGAAAAATTCTACTCTGTATTCGATTTAAAGTCAGACCTGGAAGCAATTTTTACTGATCTTGGTATTGATTCTGAAATTGAACGAAATGCTGAAGGTACACAACGGCTTATATATAAACATGGAAACAATAATATAGCCCGTTTAAGCCGGATCGATGAAAAGCTGATGAAAACATTCGATATCGATCAGGAAGCTTTTGTTGCTGAAATTGATATTACAGAGCTTATTAAGTTAGGATTTGGTAAACAGGATATTTCATTTACACCTATTCCAAAATTTCCTCCCTTTGAATTTGATGCTGCTTTTATTGTTGATAAATCAGTACGATCCGGTGATATGACCGATCAGATAAAGAAAACAGCAGGCAATAAATTGCATTCATTATCTGTTTTTGACGTTTATGAAGGTGAGAATCTTGGGAATGATAAAAAAAGTATTGCATTTCGGCTTACTTTTTTAGATTCTAATAAGACACTGAACATCAAAGATGTAGAACCAATGGTTCAAAAGATTGTTCAGTCTCTAGAAAAAACTTTTGGGGCTAAACTGCGATCCTAAATTTAAAATTTATGGCGGTTAGTGAAATTCAAAAAGAAACATTTCTCCAGCTATTGGAACAGATACGTACTCACGTAAATCTGCTTCAAAAACAGAATAAAGAACTGAACAGGGAAAATTTAAAGCTCAAATCCAAGCTTGATGAAATCCAAAAAGATAAAACTGATATTTTTTCAAATATCAGTGAGTCTGAACGGATTGCCATGAGGCACCGGGTAAATGACTTGATATCAAAAATTGATAACCATCTGGGAGAGTAGTCTATGCAATCGATCAAAGTAACTATCCTGGGAAAACAGATTCCGTTAAAGGTCAATGATAATGAAGTTGAAAATACCCGTAAAATAGCCCAGTTTGTTGATGAAAAATTTCGCCTCTACAGAAACGAACTATCCAATCAGCCCGATTCAACGGTAATGATACTTGCCTGTTTAAGTATTGCTGAAGAGTTATTCGAGTTAAGGTCCAGGATGCATCAGGCAGAAAACGGTGAAGCTGAGTTGATGGATCAGGTTAATCAACAGATCGAAAAACTGATAAAATCATTATAAATAATTTAAGTGCTGCAAAAGTGAATTATTCACAGTTGAAAACTCTTTCTGCACCAGAACTAACCGTGAATAAGTAAACATAATGTATAAAGGCGAACGATTTAACAGTATCACTCACTTAATTGGAAGTATAGCTTCGGCTATAGGCCTGACCTACCTTGTCTATCTTGCCGTACAAGAAGGCGATCCATGGAAGATTGCAAGTTTCACAATATATGGTACAACCCTGCTTGCACTTTATACTTTCTCAACGCTTTATCACAGCCTGAAAGGCAGATTAAAGCATATATTTCAAAAACTGGATCATGTAGCCATCTATCTGCTAATGGGATGGCTTATCGTTATTATAATTGAACCTCTGATTGATGCCATTTCCCTGAATGGATTTACATGGCTGGCCGCCGGCGGGCTTTGCTATTCGCTGGGAATCATATTTTATGGGCTGGATTATAAATACAGGCTTGCTCATGGAATATGGCATCTGTTTGTACTTGCGGGAAGCTTTACACATTTTGTTACTATAGCAATTTACGTTTAATACTCAATTTGTTACGAACTGTTCATCCATTTTTTTACCTTCCCACTCATTAAATTTAACCTTCGCATTTAGTTTATATGGCAGACAGTATCTCGATTTTTTTTATAGCGGATATAGTAGGTGAATCCGGCCTTGTTCTGCTGGAAACCATTCTCCCTGGTATGAGAGAGAAATATAAACCTGATTTCATTATTGCCAACGCAGAGAATTCTCATGAAGGGCGAGGGTTAAACCGATCGATTGTCAAAAGATTGTATGATCTGGAGGTGGACGTAATTACAGGTGGAAATCACAGTTTTGACAAGTGGAAGATTTTCTCATACATGAAAACGGATGATCACCTGCTGAGGCCGCTGAACTACCCGAAAGGAAATGCGGGTTATGGTTACGGGGTCTTTTCATTAAAAAACAGTGATCATAAAATTGGTGTTCTGAATTTACAGGGCCGCACATTTATGCCACAAATCGATGACCCGTTTTCAACAGCTGAATGGGCACTTGATAGAATTAAAAAGGAAACCAATCTTATTTTTGTTGATTTTCATGCAGAAGCGACTGCTGAAAAAATGGCATTTGCCTGGACTGTAGACGGCCGTGTGTCGGCAGTAGTGGGCACTCATACTCATATACCTACAAATGATGCGCGTATCCTCCCCGAAGGGAGTGGCTATATATCCGATGCCGGCATGACCGGCCCTTTTGATTCTGTGATCGGTATGGACAAAAATACATCCATCAAACGGTTTACACTGGGCACGCCACAGAGATATAAAATTGCAGATAAAGACAACAGGATGTGTGCCGTTTTAGTAAAAATAAATCCGGAAACGGGGAAATGTACAAGTATTGAATCCGTTATTTACCCTGAATTTAACCATAGCTCTGGCGAATGATTGAACACAATTCGGTACTGAGATGCAGCGATATAAAAAAACATTTTAAAACAGAATCCGAAACCGGAGTTTTGGAAATCTTACGGGGAGTTGATTTCTCATTACAAAAATCTGAGATTGCAGCTATTGTTGGGTCCAGCGGCAGCGGGAAAAGTACGCTTCTGCACATTCTTGGCGGGCTGGATAAACCCACTGATGGTGAAATATTCTGGGATGAAGAATCGATCTATACATTTAAAACGGATCAGCTTGCAGATCTTCGTAATCAAAAAGTGGGGTTCGTTTTTCAGTTTCATCATTTATTACCGGAGTTTACAGCTGCAGAAAATGTTTTGATGCCGGCTTATATTAAAGGTGATGATTTTAAAAAGGCAAAGCAGCGTGCAGAATCACTTCTGGAACGGTTTGGACTCTCCGAAAGGCTCAACCACAGGCCCACACAGTTATCGGGCGGTGAACAGCAACGGGTTTCCATGGCCCGGGCACTGATGAATAAACCAAAGATAATACTGGCTGATGAACCTACAGGTAACCTGGATGAAAAGAATACAGAGAATATACTCAGCCTCCTGTTTGAACTCCGAAGAACCGATAGCGTCTCAATTGTTTTAATCACACATGAAAAAGATATTGCAAAACGCTGCGACAGCGTCTACTCTCTTCAAAAAGGATTACTTGAGAAGCAAGTTTAGGATACGTTTTTACTTGGTTAAGTGGCGAAACAATTTTAACTTTATCGATCTGAAAAAGAAACGATTTAAGAAACTCATATAATGAATAAAAAATTATCTGCGGAAGAACTGGAGCAGGATCTTCTAATTGAATACTCTTCCCGGTTCATGCACTTTTATAACAATAATAAAGCTTCTGTTTGGGGTGCAGGAATAGCTATTATAGCGCTTATAACACTTACAATAGGGTATTTTGTCTATTCAAGCCAACAAGAAGAAGAGGCGCAGGTTTTGATGGGAATAGCCGAGCAGAGTTTTAATCAGGGGAATTATGAGACAGCACTTTACGGGAATGATGCAGAATTTACGCTCGGATTTGTTCAGATAGCAGAAAACTACAGCCGAACCAGCTCAGGAAACCTGGCCAACTATTATGCTGCGGTATCTGAATATGAACTGGGCAATTATGAATCTGCACTGGAGTACATCCAAAGGTTCGAACCGCCGAGCGGGATTCTTGGAGTTTCTCCAATATCTTTTCACGGAATTATTTTACTGGAACTTGAACGTTATGAAGAAGCCGCTGAACAATTTGAAAGAGCTGCCGAGTGGAATGAAAACAGTTCTACAACACCTGAGAATCTCTATGAAGCAGCACAGGCATATTACGAAGCAGGCATGGAAGATCAGGCTCTTGTGCATGTAAACACAATTCTGGATGAGTATTCAAACAGCCACGTGTCGTCCAACACTTTAAAACTGAAGGGCTTGTTAACTGCAAAAAGTTAATAAGTCTCATCAATTTCAATAACTTGCCTTGCTTTTCTTTTTGATGAATTCATGAACTAAGGCAGTCAGATCCTGGCTAAAACTTACATGTTTCGCCGGTACTGCCCGCCTACTTCATAGAGGGCTTTTGATATCTGTCCCAGTGATGCAACCTTTACGGTTTCCA
>JBBDMD010000124.1:18213-28423 GCA_040878515.1 Balneolaceae bacterium
ACTTCATAGAGGGCTTTTGATATCTGTCCCAGTGATGCAACCTTTACGGTTTCCATCAACTCTTCGAATAGATTGCCATTATTTCTGGCCACATCCTTCAGGCTCTTAATAGCATCCTCTGCCCGGGATTGATTTATTTTTTGAAAATGAGTCAGATTCTTAATCTGCTGATTTTTTTCATCTTCTGTTGAACGAATTAATTCTACCTCCCGCTCCTTTTCTTCGGAGGTTAAATCACTTTTAAATGTATTTACACCTATGATTGGCAATTCTCCGGAGTGTTTTTGAGATTCATAATGAAGACTCTCCTCCTGTATTTTGCCACGCTGATACATACTTTCCATAGCTCCCAAAACGCCACCACGCTCTGTTAACCGGTCAAATTCTGCCAGAATCGCTTCTTCAACCAAATCGGTAAGTTCATCTATGATAAATGAACCCTGAAGAGGATTTTCATTTTTTGTCATTCCCATCTCTTTATTGATGATCAGCTGAATGGCAAGCGCCCTTCGTACGGATGCTTCTGTGGGAGTTGTAATAGCTTCATCGTAGGCATTGGTGTGCAATGAGTTGCAATTGTCATATACAGCCATTAAAGCCTGCAGGGTTGTTCTGATGTCATTAAACTGAATTTCCTGTGCATGCAGTGATCTGCCGCTGGTTTGAATGTGATACTTCAATTTCTGTGATCGCTCATTTGCATGATACTTATGTTTCATTGCAATAGCCCATATTCTGCGGGCAACACGGCCAATTACAGAATATTCGGGATCCAGGCCGTTGCTGAAAAAGAAAGATAGATTATGGGCAAAATCATCAATACTAAGCCCGCGAGATAAATAGTACTCCACAAATGTAAACCCATTCGACAGTGTAAAGGCTGCCTGGGTAATGGGGTTGGCTCCCGCCTCGGCAATATGGTAGCCGGAAATGGATACTGAGTAATAATTCCGAACCTTGTGTTCGGTAAAATAACTTTGAATATCCCCCATCATTTTAAGTGCAAATTCTGTGGAAAAAATACAGGTATTCTGAGCCTGATCTTCTTTTAGAATATCAGCCTGAACGGTTCCGCGTACAACTTTTAATGTATTGGTTTTGATCTTTTCATAAACCTCTTTATCAACAAGCATGTCGGAAGATATACCAAGTGTTCCCAAACCAAATCCGTTATTGGAACCTGGCAGTTCACCGGTATATTCAGGAGCTGATACCCCCACTTCATCAAAATATTTTTTGATTTTCTTGCCGGCTTCATCCCACCTTCCCTGCTCTTTTAGATATCGCTCTACTTCCTGGTCAATTGCCGTATTCATAAACATAGCCAGGATCATCGGGGCAGGTCCGTTTATAGTCATTGATACGGACGTAGTTGGCTCACTAAGTTCAAAACCGGAGTAGAGCTTCTTCATGTCATCAAGCGTACAGATACTGACACCGGAATTCCCGATTTTTCCATAGATATCGGGACGGTGATCAGGATCTTCTCCATAAAGGGTTACAGAGTCAAAGGCGGTTGAGAGGCGTGCTGCCGGCATCCCCTCACTCACATAATGAAACCGTTTATTGGTCCGTTCAGGAGTTCCTTCTCCGGCAAACATTCTTGTTGGATCTTCTCCTTCACGTTTGAATGGGAATACACCAGCTGTAAATGGAAAATATCCCGGTAAGTTTTCTTTCAACGCAAATTTAAGGCGATCCCCGGGGTTTTTCGTTTTCGGCAGGGAAATTCTTGGAATTCTGGTTCCGCTCAGGGATTCTCTGAAGAGCTCATTTTTAAAAGTTTTGCCACGTACAGTTGATTCAAAATAATCCTTCCTGTATTTCTCATACATTTCATCCCAGTTATCAAGGATTTTAGCCGGAAGAGGATCCAATTTTATGGACCAGTGATCCTGCATCTCTTCCAGACGCGACAGGATCGTTTCACTGTCATCAGGCTTCCAGTTCTTTATTTGATCGATTGTACCGCGAACCTCACCAAGCTTCGAGGCAATTTCCGACTGTTCTTCGGCCCATTTGTGATAGTCGTGAATGGTATCTGCAATTTCTGAAAGATACCGTTGTCTCCTCCCGGGAATAATTGCCTGGGTATGCAAATTTTCAGCCGGTTTAGAATTTGTGTAAAGCTTCGTTTTCCAGTTCAAACCTGTTTTGTGATGAATCACATCGATAAGTGCTGAAAACAGGCGGTGAACGCCATCATCATTAAACTGCGCCGCAATAGTGGGAAATACAGGCATGGATTCTGGCTTTTCGTGCCATTCGCCCCTGTTTCTCTGCACTTGTTTTCGGATATCACGAAGTGCATCAAGTGAACCTTTTTTTTCAAATTTATTCAGAACCACCAGGTCCGCCAGGTCCAGCATATTAATTTTTTCAAGCTGCGTGGCAGCACCATATTCATGAGTCATTACATAAATTGGGATATCCGAGATATCGGCAATTTCAGTACCACTCTGGCCAATGCCACTGGTTTCAACAATGATCAGATCAAACCCGGCCGCTTTATAAACTTCAATCGCTCCCTTCACTGCATCACTGATTGACTTATTTGAAGCCCGGGTGGCCATACTTCGCATAAACACCCGATCCGTATCAATGCTATTCATTCTTATACGGTCGCCAAGTAATGCACCGCCGGTTTTTATTTTGGAAGGATCAATAGAGATTACACCAACCGTGAGTTCGTCAAATTCCGTTAAAAACCGACGGATGATTTCGTCAGTTAATGAACTCTTACCGGCTCCTCCCGTCCCCGTTATTCCAACAACAGGTATCGTTTTATTCTGTTTGGCCTGAAGGGGTTTCCCCTCTTCGTTAATTAACGTTTCATCCTTAAGCTTAAGAACGGATTCAATCCCATTTTCAAGGGCAGAAATTGATCGGGCAATGGTATTGTGATTTCCGTGTATGATATCGTCTGCCTGAACGGGGGCTTTTTTATTCGTTTCAAAATCACACTCTTTCACCATGAAATTGATCATACCCTGCAGGCCCATTTCGCTGCCATCGGCTACGGAAAAAATTCGGGTCACGCCGTAGTTGTGAAGTTCTTTGATCTCTCTGTCTACAATAACACCGCCGCCACCACCAAAAACTTTGATGTGGCCGGCATCATTCTTATTCAGTAAATCAATCATATATTTGAAATACTCAACATGCCCCCCCTGGTACGAACTGATTGCAATTCCCTGGGCATCTTCCTGAATAGCACAGTTTACAATTTCATGAACAGATCTGTTATGTCCCAAATGAATGACTTCGGCCCCTGTTGACTGAAGTATTCGCCTCATTATATTTATGCTTGCATCGTGACCGTCAAACAGGCTGGCAGCCGTAACAAACCTTACACTATGAGTTGGTTTATAAGGTTTTGATACAGCTTTTCTATTTTTTGAAGCGACTGTTTTCTTTTTAGTACTGCTTTTTACTGTTGATACTTCTGACATATCCTAATTGATCATTCATATTTAAAATGGAAGCGATTCCAAAGATAAAAAATTTACGTCAACTTGTTTACAATTCACAGGTTCTTATGTGGGTTAAACGAGTTGTGAACCCAAAAATTTTTAGGAAGTATATTACTGATCGGCAATCGTTTAAGTACATATAAAAAAACAAAAATCTTTTTAGCCGTTTGAAGATTTTGAATCCAGGTAACTGATTGTTCTCTGCGGAAACGGTATGTTAATACCTTCTCTGTCAAACCTTTTTTTAATACTTTCAAGCAGGTCGCATTGCATTTGAAATCCCTGTTGGGAATCATCTGCCCAAGCCCAGGCACGAAGAGTAACCGACGATTCACCCAGCATTAATACCCGAACGGTTACCCTGGGAGCTCCATTCTCAATATCTTCTTCAGTACGGTTATCAATATTAAAAGGATGATTTTCTACCTCTTCGGCCATGATTCCTTTTGCAAGATCAATATCGGAATTGTAACTGATTCCCACTTCTATGAATTTGCAGATTTTTAAATCACTGTAGTTCGAATTCACTAGTACTTCATTGCTAATCAGGGAATTCGGGATAATAATCCGTTGATTTTCGAAATTTCTGATTACCGTATGCCTCAGATTGATATCCTCCACTATCCCCCTGAGGGTATCCTGAAGGGTAATTCTATCACTTATTTTATAGGGTTTGAACAGAACAATAAATACACCGCTCACAATATTTCCCAGTGCCTGTTGCGAGGCAAAACCTACGGCAATTGCAAGGATTCCCGCACCGGCAACCATCGATTGGGCAACCGGTTTTAAAAATGGAATGTTCCAGATGGCAAAACTAAAACCTGCCAGGTAAATAATGGCTGACAACAGATGCTGAATAAACCGATAATTGGTAAAATCTGTATCGGTAGTATCCTGAGTTTTCGCTATAAACTTACTGTAAATTTTGTTTACAATCTTAGCCACAATAATTGTAATAACAACTATCAGCGCCACTTTAATGACGAGTTCATAATCGGCTATGAATTGATTTAAATATTCGATCATTTTAATGTCTTTTAGCGTTGCTGATTTATGTCAATGGTTTCCAGGGTATCATTTACTGCTGCAGGTGGTGAATATCCATCAGGGAAGATTATTTCAACTTCGGAGGTAAATCCTTCACGTACGGGGATGGAACGTCTGACAATATAAAGTTCTGGTTTCTGGTAGGGATCAACTGTTCCAAAATTCCACCTGTTATTTTGATTTTCATCATGATATATTCTCGCTTTGTATTCTAAAGGCGGTAAATTATCTAAAAACAGACTGTCGGCAAACGTAGTATCCACCTGAATGCTATTATCAAGATCTGTTAATTCAATCCTGTGAACCGATGAAGAGTCACTGCCTGGTATTGTAAATTCTATACCTCCCAGCTGATTTCTCTGCCAGATTTGCGGTTCAATTTGTTCTCTTTCTTCAGTGTAGGGGTTCCAAACCCTGAACTGATAACGGGTACCGCTTTGCCATTCATCCTGCGGAAAAATTCGGAGCAGGTGTCTGTCGATTTCCACTGGTTCCCAATTGTCGTATATCTGATCACCTTCAACTACTAATAGAGAATCCATCACAGAGTCATCATCAATAAATTTCGAATAAGTAATTTCGATAGGATCATTCGGGAAAACCCCGTTTTTGGTGTTATGGGAAATCGTACGCAAAATTGTGGTGTCTGGCTCCGTTGATCCGGCAAACGGGGCCAGATTCTCACTGGTCATCAAATTTCCTGTACTGTCTGTGATGCCGTTTGACTCAATTGTGTAGAACTCAGATTCAGCAAGCGGATCCTCAGATTGTGCAAAAAACACATTCAGATCTGTTTCCTGTGTATACAATGGATAGGCACGCGTTATAGCATTTCCCAGCGTATCCATCACACCAATAAAAGCTTCATTATTCCAAATAACCGGCTCTGATATACGCATCCGTAATCTTCTTTCTGAAAGCAACCCCACCCCCTCAACTGCAGGCGCGAGAGTGTCGGGCATTGAATAGTACAGAGTACCCAATTCTGTTGTCTGTCCCTGTTCGATCTCAATTCTTTCAACAGAAAAAGGCTGGGCCGATTCCCTGTTACTCTCCCATATTCTGTTTCTGTTGATATCGTCCACATAAATTGCATTATAAGTGCCTTCACTAATATAGGAGAATTGCACCGCACCGGACGTATCAGATTCAGCGATATAGTTCGCACTTTTCGTATAATCTACCGGTTCCCTGTAGAGAAAAACCTTATTTCCGGAAGTACCGCGCCCGGTATTGGCATTATAAAGCTGTGCCACTACCCTGCCGTCATCCAGTACATCACCTGTTGCAATTGCTAACTCATAGGCAGATGATATGTTATTCCGGTCCGTATCGGTAACTTCTGTTCCAACTTTTATGATAACAGTTGTATTTTCAGGTAAGGGCTGAAGAAATTTTACCGTGGCTGTTTTTCTTCTGAAATTTACTTCATAGTCGAGAGCAAGATCGGGCTCAATTGAAACATTCTGTCTGAATGAATTCCGGTCTACAAACTCATTAAACTCAAATGAGACTTCATCACCTTCAAAATTTGTTGTCCCTGTTTCCGGAGATGTTTCAACTACAGATGGCCCCTCTCTGTCCGGTGACCCTCCGGATGGGGATATTGGAGTAGCGCAACTATTGAATAGAACACCGGTAAACAGTAACATGAAAATGCGATATAACAAAATCTGAAAATGGGAGTATATAGTTGTGAGTGAATTCGTCCAAATATAGCTATTTTTTTAACGCTTACTTAACGTCTGTAAATAAATTGAATTCAGCTGTTTATTATAAAATATTTTCTGATTGAGGACATTTAAAACAAAATATCATCTGTCTGCACTACTGGCTGTGTTCATTATATGGACCACAGGCGGTTGTGCATCCTACAATCTGGACCGAGCTCAACACCAGCTGCGCACAAACTATTCTTCTGCCAATTATCAATCGGCCGCAGAACATCTGGAAAAGATGGAAAGCAACGAAGTTTATAAGACGAAGGATGCCGTGCTTCTACATTTGGAAAAAGGGCTGGTTTATCATTTCTCGGGAAATTATATGGAAAGCAATCAAAGCTTTGAAACTGCTGAGCTTGAAATTGATGCAAATTTCACCAAAAGTTTATCAAGGGGTTTCAAATCTGTATTACTGAATGATAATGCACTGGCATATGACGGCGAAGATTACGAGGATGTGTATATAAATCTCTTCAGGGCATTAAATTACATCCACCTGGATAATTATGATGCAGCTTTAGTTGAAGGCCGTAAATTAGCTTTTAAACTGGAGAATATTGAAATCAGAAACAGAGGCCTGGCCGAAACCATATCCCGTGATGATTCACTGAATACAGTAAACTGGCAAACCGGGGATCATGTTGTTGAAAATAGTGCGATGGGCCATTTTCTATCGGCTGTATTGTTTGCAAAAACAGGACGCCAGGATAATGCAAGGATTGAAATAGAGAGGATGAACCGGGCTTTTTCAGATCAGATAAAAGCATTTGACTTTACTCCCCTGCCTCCACAGGCATTAACACAAATTAATGAACCGCAATCCTATAATGTCTTAATCACCGGATTTTCCGGCAGGTCTCCGGTAAAGAATCAAAATGATGTCCGATTCTTTATGGATGAGATGGATACATATTTAAAATTCTCGGTTCCTTCCCTGCAAATGTATCCTTCTTCTGTAAATTACATTGAAACTGTTGTCGGAGATTCTATTTCCTACCCTCTTTACCTGATCGAAGAGATGGATCAGGTTGCAAGGGATGTTTATAAAGTGAAGGAACCCATGATCTACGCCAGGGCTTTAACACGTTCCGCAGCTAAAGCGGCCGGTGTGAATAAAATTTCTAATGAAATATCCGAAAAAAATGAAAACCTTGGGTTTATAGCAAAATTACTGGGAATTATCGGTCAGGAAGTTTCCGAGAAAGCAGATTTAAGGAGCTGGCAAACATTGCCGGGAAAAGCTTATGGAAACCTGATCCGTTTGCCGCCCGGAACGCACACAATCCGGATGAACTATTACTCTCATAATCACAATATCCTTTATAGCGAAGATCATACGATAGAAGTTTTTGAAGGTAATGACCTGGCATTAATAGAAACACTTTACTGGTATTAACACTCAATTTTCCATTTAAATATTCATACCTTTAACAATTAAAATCACAGCAATTATGAAAAAATTAACACTTATACTTCTTGTTGGCATGTTTGCATTAGCCGGCTGCCGCCCATCACAAAATATCACAAGGATAGACGATGGCACTCAAACCGATCTGTCCGGCAAATGGAATGATACGGACGCTAAGCTGGTAGCCGAAGAGATGATTCCGAACGCACTTAATAATGCATGGCTTGAAAATTTTAACCGGGCACATGATAAACCACCGGTTGTAATTGTTGGAAGAGTTCGTAATGAAAGCATGGAACACATTGATACAGAAGTGTTTACTAAAGAAATGGAACGTATTTTTGTAAACTCCGGAGAAATTTCTGTAGTAGCCAGTCAGGATGAAAGAGTCGATATACGTGATGAGAGGCTGGACCAGCAGGAATGGTCGTCACCAGAAACCACAAAACGACTTGCTCAGGAACTTGGGGCTGATTACATGATGATTGGCAATATTAATTCAATAGTGGATGAAGCAGTTGATCAGCGCACGTTAACTGTTTTCTACACTGTAAATCTGGAACTGATAAATGTGGAAACGAATCAAAAAGTTTGGATTGGCAATAAACGAATTAAGAAATTAATAGAACGCAGAAACTACAGGGGATAACCCGAATATCTAACCAAGAAAAAATTTGTAAGTTGTTCGGATTAAACCCCATACAGCGATTAATGCTGATAAGCCTATTAAAAATCAATCACATACAATGTATATAGATCACCCTGCATCCTATACTGATTATTATGAACTTACTATGGCTCAGGGTTATTTTCTTTCGGGGATTCATAAAAAAAGAGCCTGCTTCGATTATTTTTTCAGAAAAATACCGTTCGACGGCGGATATGTTGTGTTTGCCGGATTAAATGAACTGATTGAAACTGTTAAACACCTTACCTTTGCCGAAGAGGAGCTGGAATATTTACGTAAGGAAGGGTTTAAAGAGTCATTTGTCAATTTTTTGAAAGATTTCCGGTTTAAGGGAGATATCTATTCAGCAGCAGAGGGTGAAATAATATTTCCAAATGAACCCGTTGTTCGTGTAGACGGTAATTTACTGGAAACACAAATCATTGAAACTATCCTGCTGAATATTCTCAATTTTCAGTCGCTGATTGCTACGAAAGCATCCCGGATAAAGCATGCTGCCGGAGAATCGTCCACAGTACTTGATTTTGGGCTTCGAAGGTCGCAGGGACTGGGGGGTATTCATGCAACAAGAGCCGCGATTATCGGAGGGTTTGATGGAACATCCAATGTCTATTCCTCCCAAAGGTTTGATATTCCGGCCGGCGGAACCATGGCCCATTCCTGGATTCAGTCGTTTGATGATGAATTAACCGCATTCAGAACCTATGCTAAATATTATCCTGATAATACGATTCTCCTCGTGGACACTTACGACACCCTGGGGATGGGCGTACCGAATGCTATTAAAGTTGCAAAAGAACTGGAAGAGAATGGCCACAAGCTGGCAGGTGTAAGATTAGACAGCGGTGATTTGGCTTATTTTTCAAGGCAAACCAGATCTATGCTCGATAATGCAGGCCTGCAATATGTTAAAATAGCAGCTTCCAATCAGCTTGATGAACGGGTCATCACCAGTTTAAAATCGCAGGAGGCTCCTATCGACATATTTGGAGTGGGAACCAGGCTGGTTACCGGCCATAGCTCCCCCGCCCTGGACGGAGTATATAAACTGGGTTCTATTGATGATGAACCTAAACTCAAAATTTCTGAAAACATAGAGAAGATCAGCCTGCCGGGGAAAAAAAAGATTTTCAGGTATATAAATGATGATGGATCATTTTACGGGGATGCCATTCTTCTTGATGATGAGCGAATTCTTGAAAGAATGCATCACCCCACCTTTCCTGCCAAAAAAACCACATTAAACAGCCGGAATTATGAAGAAGTCCTGAAACCGGCCGTTATCAATGGTAAGATATCCATTCCGTTACCTACGGTTAAAGAAATTGCTGCTCATTGTAAAGATCGGTTAAGTAAACTCCACAGGGAATATAAACGTTTTGATAATCCACACATTTATAAAGTGGGCATCAGTACAAAGCTGATGGAGAGCAGAGATTTATTAATGAATTCCTTTAAAATTTAGACACAATGAAAGCACTGCTATTAGTTGATATACAAAACGATTTTTGCCCGGGAGGAGCTCTTGCTGTTCCTGATGGTGATTCAATTATTTCGACTGTGAATAAATTAATAAAGAAATTTGATGTGATTATTCAAACGCAGGACTGGCATCCTGCCGGCCATCACTCATTCGCTTCTTCTCATAGTGGAAAAGAGCCGTTTGATACGGTTGAACTTGACTATGGGACACAGGTATTATGGCCGGATCACTGCGTTCAGGGATCAAAAGGTGCAGATTTTCATCCTGGACTAAATACACTTAAAAGCCAGGTTATTATCCGGAAAGGGTTTCGAAAAACCATTGATTCCTACTCTACATTTTTCGAAAACGATCAAAAAACATCAACGGGACTCAGAGGTTACCTGA
>JBBDMD010000125.1:0-4334 GCA_040878515.1 Balneolaceae bacterium
TGAACATTTTTTTATCCTGATCCAGATCGTTATTACAGGTTGTGAGAAGTTTTTCTCCAGTGAAGATTGAATTGGCACCGGCCATAAAACAATGAGCCTGTTCTTCCATGCTCATATCAACACGGCCGGCCGATAACCGTACCATGGAATCGGGCATTGTGATTCTTGCAGTGGCTATCATGCGAGCCATATCGTACCATGGTACCTTAGGCTGATTTTCCATGGGGGTTCCCTTAACGGCGATAAGAGCATTTATAGGAACAGATCCGGGATGGACAGGCATGGTTGCAAGGGTGTGGATTAATTCAATACGGTCATCGTCTGTTTCTCCCATTCCAATAATCCCACCGCAACAGACCGAAATTTCATTATTACGAACCGTATCAAGTGTTTCAAGACGGTCCTGGTAAGTTCGTGTTGAGATAATTCGATTATAAAAATCTTCGCTGCTGTCCAGATTGTGATTGTAAGCGTAAAGACCGGCTTCTTTTAATTTGACAGCCTGTTCATCAGTCAGCATTCCAAGTGTACAGCAGACCTCCATATCCATATCGGTAATTTCACGAACCATGGAAAGCACCCTGTCAAAATCCTTATTTTTACGGGCATTTCTCCAGGCGGCTCCCATACAGAAACGGGTACTTCCGGCATCCCTGGCTTTTTGAGCTGCATTGATAATGACTTCCTCATCAAGCATTTTCTCCGGTTCCACATCGGTCTGGTATCTGGCTGATTGCGGGCAGTAAGAGCAGTCTTCGGGACAACCTCCCGTTTTGATGGATAATAACGTACAGACCTGTACTTCGCCGGTTGAATGATGTTCTCTGTGAACAGTTGCAGCCCTGTAGATTAAATCGAGAAGGGGGGAGTGATAGATTTCTTTTATTTCAGAAAGTGACCAATTAGTTCTGATTTCAGCCATTTTTATTTTGAATGAATTGGAGTTTACTGTATGATTCAATGGAAAAAAACTTTAGCAGAATAATCGATGAAATTCTGCCACAATGCAAACAATATCACTGAATTCTAAATGGCGAAAGCAGAACAAAATGTTCTCGTTTCGGGTAAAACATCATTTAAAGTGGAGGTTCCCTATAAATTGATTGAAACGGGAACTAAAGGGACCAAAAAACCACTTATTCTCTATCTGCATGGTTATGGCCACAATTTAAAAACATTTGAAAAACGCTGCAGTCCATTTTATGAGCTGGAGGCGTATCATCTGTTTATACAGGGGCCCTATCCTATTTTTGAGCCGCCGAATAAAAGAAATGTATCAAATTGGGGAAGAGCCTGGTATTTGTATGATGGCAACCGCGGACAGTTTATAAAATCCCTTGAACTGGCTTCAGAATTTATTCAGGAAATTGTTGATAATTTATTAAAATTCATTGATGTAAATCGTTTTTGTATTATTGGGTATTCGATGGGAGGTTATGTAGCCGGATATTTTGCGCTTACCCGCTGGAAGCATGTGAATGAATTAGTAGTTGCAGGAGGCAGAATAAAAACTGAAATTATAAGTGATGATTGGGAAAAACTGAAACATATTAATGTTCTGGCTATACATGGAAAAGATGATGAAAGTGTAAGTTTTAAACCCCAAAAAAAGGAAATAGATAAATTAATTGAAAAAGGATTGAATGCTGAATTGCAATTGTTAGATGAAAATCATTCATTTACAACACCTTACATAAAAAATATTTTAAGCTGGTTAAAAGAAATTGGTTATAATTAGCTATAAAGTTAGTTTATATTGCTCTGTGCATTCAACTATGAAAGATTTACTCTTCATTAATCAATCGAATAATTAGAATATGTCTACATCAACAGACCAAAATAATGGAATGAACATACTGGTTGTCGAAGATGACCCTACTGTCAGAACTCTTGTGAAGGCGGTACTGGAACATCGGGGCAATAAAGTGTCTGTAGCTGAAACCGCAGCGGAAGGTGAGCGTCTTGCCACTGAAAATAATTTCAATATGATTATTTTGGATTTGCGCTTGCCGGATGGAAACGGATATGATATTTGCGCGGCAATCAGGGAGAAAGAAATAACAACCCCTGTGCTGGTTCTTTCGGCCGAACATGAGACGGATGTGAAAATAAAGGTGTTAAATGTAGGTGCAGACGATTATTTGACCAAGCCATTTAATAGTGATGAACTAATGGCCAGAATTGATGCAATTGCACGGCGCAGTGCATCCAAGGGTGGTGAAAAAGAACTGGTCTGTGGCCAGCTTAAGGTGGATTTGATTGCCAGAAAAATGATTTTGAAAGGGAATGAGATTGATCTGACAAATAATGAGTTTAATTTGCTCGTCTACTTTGTGAAAAATAAAGGAAGAGTTATATCGCAGGAAGAGCTTGCAAAAAATGTTTGGGACATTCACTTCGATACTCAAACAAACTATATCAATGTTTATATCAGTTACCTGAGAAAGAAAATGCGGGAGTTCTCAGAAACAGACTACATCGAAACAGTGAGAAAGAAGGGATTTATATTCCAGTGTGAATAGATGGGGAAAAAGTGGGGGAGTGAACCCATTTCTACGAATGGTTTGAACACTGGCTCATCACAGTCTTATAGAAGGGTCTGCTTATACCACCGGGAGAGAAGAGGCTGATGACATTAACAATGGATAATCGGGCATGGCAGGGTTAATCCATTGAAACAGGATTCGTATCTGATATCTCTTTATACATCAAAAACTCTTCAGGAGTGATATCAGCAAACAGGTAATTGAGAGGATCCACGGTTCTTCCGTCAATGCTTACTTCATAATGCAGATGGGGTCCTTGACTTAAGCCTGAATTTCCACTGTAACCCACTAACTCTCCGCGCCTCACCTTAGTACCCGGCCGGACTCCTTCGGCAAAGCCTGACAAGTGCGCATATCTCGTGTTGAATCCAAAACCATGGTCAATAACCAGTAAATTTCCGTACGTGCCCCTGCGACCCGCATATTTAACAGTGCCATCGCCCGTAGTAAATAATTCAGTACCAATATCGGCACGGAAATCAGCACCGTCATGCATTCTTCTGTATTTTAATACAGGATGAATCCGAACTCCATATCCGCTTAACAGGATGCCGTTTACCGGTCTGATAGCCGGAATATGACGCATTCTTTCCTGATTGTCATTATAATAGCCTTTAATTTCATTAAAGGAGACTTTTTGGATACCAATGCGCCTTTCGAGGTTATCGAGCTGAGTGGAAGTCCATCTTAAGATCTCAGAAGTTTCTTCACTGTAAAAATCATATTCAGAATAGATATCAGCGCCACCAATTCCTGCCTGCCTCTCTTCATAGGATATGGGGTCCAGGCCCAGCACGGATCTGTACATTTCATTATCGTGTTCTGAGATAATGTTTACCTGATTTTCTAGATTTGTTATGGATATCTTTGTGGACTCGAGCTGATCAATTAACGCCTGATTCTCAGCTTTAAGGGCAATTTCAGCCGGCGTACCAATATTATAGGAGAGCAGTGCTATCCCCAGGCTGGCCAGAATAATGCCGTTGATTATCCAGAATGATATAGAATGGAGGAGCTGTTTTTTCCTGTTATAGTTTACAGGAATAAATTCACAACGTTCAGGATCGTATATAAAATGATTCTTTTTCGTCATAATGGGATAAAAAAATAGCCGTAAATCTGAGCAGGGGCTAGTTTAGAGTTTGTTGTCTTTTATTAAAAGAGAGATTTGCGGGTAATTTGTTACTCAAAATCTCCTTCAAAGTATTCAACAGCTCTTTTTGGCATCTCAGTACGGTTTTTTTTGTCAGAAATGTGCTTTTTAATCTTCTTTTGAAACGCTTCAGCCGCATCATATCCATAATGTTTGAGCAGATAATTCATGGCGATGACTTCCGCGATGACCGTGATATTTTTACCGGGTGTTATTGGCAGGTGGATTAAAGGAAAGGATGTATCAAGGATTTTTACTGTATCATGGTCCAGGCCGGTCCGGTTTATTTTTTCAGTATCTTCCCAAAGTGATAGCTCCAGAATCACTTCAAGGCGTTTTTGATATCGTATTGAGCGGATTCCGAACATCGACATTACATCAATCACTCCCAGGCCTCGGATTTCCATAAAATGTTTATTCATTTCAGTGGCCGATGCCATTAAAACATTATTTTTTTTGGTCAGCATAACTACATCATCAGAAACCAGTCTGTGGCCTCTTTCAACAAGGTCTAATGCAACTTCACTTTTTCCAATTCCCGATTTTCCGCTGATCAGAATTCCAATGCCATAAACATCAACCATGGTTCCGTGCAGCATGGTTTGCAGGGCAAAATAATCTTCCAGAAAATCACG
>JBBDMD010000126.1:0-4325 GCA_040878515.1 Balneolaceae bacterium
GATAGTCAGCTTTACGCCGATGTCCACAACTTCTGTATATACGATGGGCGTTAAATTCTTATAGCGGATAAGGTACGATTGTGTTGCTTTACGAATCTGTTCTTCAGCGTCGTTCACAAAATCTTCCATATGGCTTTGAACCACTTTTTCCAGGATGTACTTGGCTTTTTTCCAGTCACTTTCAAATGTTACTACAACTCCAATTTCATTCCATATAAAATCAAAATCGCTGGTATAGTTCACAATGGATTCCCGAAAAATCAGATGGTTAGGTATATGAATCACCCGGCCGGTACTCTGATCGGCATGCACCCAGTTTCCAATCTCAAGAATTGTAAATTTAAAAAAACGGATATCGATCACGTCTCCCTTATCATTTCCAATCTGTATCCGGTCCCCGACGTCAAATGGTTTTCTCCACATTAGAAATATCCAGCCGGCCATGTCCGTTACCGGATCTTTTAATGCAATGGCCAGTCCGGCGGATAACAGGCCAAGAAATGTGGCAATGGAGGCCATTCCTTCGAACCAGATTCTCCCGATGAGAATGAAACCGAAAAAACTAAGCACATACGTCAGGTTTTTTCGCCATTTATACCGCAATGACTGGTCTTCCGTCTGCCTGCGCACAATCCGGATTACAACAAAATGAATCAGAATCAGTACACAAATTGTAACAATAGTTTCAAAGATATAGGTAAAATGATCCGGTGTATCCCTTAAAAAGCTTTCCAGTTGATTTTGCATATGCTTTACAAAAATAATTCTGATTACAAGCCTAAACTACAATAAATTTTTTTGAAAATGTTATTATCATAAAGCTTTGTTAAAAGATTAAATTGTGATATTTTTAAGGCTCTTTAAAACAATCGAATAAAATAGTATGCTTTACGGAATTATTATTAGCGTTATTACTTTGATCTGCTTTCTACTGATTGTAGTGATTTTATTACAACCCGGACAAAAGGAAGGTCTCTCGGGCGGACTGGCAGCAGGGATGGCCGGAGGATCGGCGATGGGTGCACGGAGAACAGCAGATCTTCTCTCTAAAACAACCGCAATCCTTGCAGGATCATTTTTGGTATTAAGTGTACTGGCAAACTTTGCTATCGATCGCGGAGACGCCTCACAAAGTGCCGTACAGCAGAGAGGATTATCTGATCCAATTGAATCATCTGACTTTACTGCCCCCTCACAAAGTGAATCGGCTGTACCTCTTCAGGATGTGGCTCCTGATTCCGGCAATTAGGCAGTCTGGAAAACCCTTTAAAAATATATAGCCCTGTTTGAGATGCTCAATCAGGGTTTTTTTGTGTAGTAGATCATCTCCACACAGGATTATGATGCATTTAGCAGCTCTTTAACATACTCATTTTCCGGGTCCATCTTCAGGGCCTGTTCATAGTAAGTTTTGGCTTTATCCTCATGCCCCCCTTTTTGCATCAGATCGCCCATAAGAATCCAGTTCTCAACATCACTTGGTTCGGATCGAATTCTATCGAGTAAATAAGAAATTGCCTCTTTCCCATTGCCGCTCATTAACTTATATAGAACCAAATTTCGATGTGCTGTGGGTAAATTATCAAGTGCGATGGCTTTTTCAAAATCCTTTCGTGCATTCTCTGCGTCATCTATATTAAGATAAGAGTAGCCGCGAAGATTATACAGCCTGCCATTCTCACTCTCTTTTTCGATCGCCGTATTTAACGATTTAATACTAGTATCCCACTGACTTAATTTCTGCATCACCTCACCTTCAAGTGTATATCCCTCAGGTGCATCAGGATTCATTTTCTGAAGTTCACGGGCTATATCCAGACTCCTGTCCAGATCTTTCTCATGTAAAAGCTCATACCCTTCCTTGTGTTTCTCTTCAAAACTCATGTTTGTCCACTATTTTTTTTTCTCTTTATCAGTTATATCCTCAAATTCCGCTTCTTCTATATGGTCCACATCTTTCTCCTTATTTTGATCTGCGTCAAATGAACCATTATTACGGTGAATATTAAATTGAAAACCAGTCCGTTTCTTTCTTTTGGGACCGGTAATCAGCTTATAAATCAAGTAAATAAAAAGTGCTATTAATAACCAACGTATCATTAATCTGGTACTATATGAATGTGTGTTGTGCTTCGAATCGGTTGTTCGTAAATCTGTTCTTCAATATAAGAGAGTTGATCCGGGTTTTTAACAAAATCAATCTCGGTCGCATTAACAATCATTAAAGGAGCTTTATCATAATGATGAAAAAACTGGTTATATGCATCACTTAAATCCTGGAGGTAATCCGGTGTAATATGTTTTTCATATTCACGCCCCCGCTGCTTTACATTTTTCATCAACCGGTCAACAGTGCTTTGAAGATAGATAACAAGATTAGGCCGTGCAGCAATCCCTGCCATTATACCGAATACATTATCGTATAAAGCCAGTTCATCATCATCTAAATTAAGCCTTGCAAAAATCCGATCCTTTTCAAAAATATAATCCGATACAATTCCTCTATCAAATAAATCCCGGTTTGTCATTTTTTGTTGCTGTCTGAACCGGCTTGCCAAAAATGCAAGCTGTGTCTGAAATGCATAACGGTTCCGGTCTTCATAGAATTTTGGCAGAAACGGATTTTCTTCAAACTGCTCGAGAACCAGACGGCTTTTATGCTTTTCCGCAAGAAGTTTGGCAAGAGTTGTTTTTCCGGCCCCTATCACTCCTTCGATAGCTATAAAATCAAATTGATTGGACATTTACCAGTTAAGTTCAGTTTTTTGAATATCAATCTGAGGTGCCTTTTCGATCATTGCCTGAATCGTCATTTCCAATTGCGGATCACACCATCCGGCATCAATCTGCAGCATAGGAAGAAGAACAAACAGCCGACGGCTATACTCTGAATGCGGAATAATAAGACTCTCCTTTTGAATCACCAAGTTTCCATAGCGAATGATGTCTAAATCAAGAATCCGGGGCCCCCATCTTTCGGGGTTTTCTTCTCGTCCGCATTGCTGCTCAAATGATTTTAATTCCTTCAGAAGTTCAGCAGGAGAGAGAGAGATTTTAAATTTTACTGCGGTATTTAAAAATGTATACTTTGCAGGCCCCACCGGTTCTGATTCCCAGATGGATCCTTTCTCAACCAGGCCATCCGAGAGTTTTTCTATAAATTTTCCAGCTTTCTGAATCGTTTTCAGCCTGTCTCCAAGATTTGCTCCAACTGCAACAACTACCGTTTCCATTCCAGAGTAATTTCGGCATACGCTGCCTTTGTTTTGATGGGCGGATTTAATTTTCGAACGGATACTCTAAGTTTTTGAACATTTTTGGATTCATCAAACAGTTTGCTTCCTATTTTCTCACAAAGTGTCTCAATTAGTTTTTCCGATGGCCCGTCCATCACGCTGCCGGCAACTTCATCAACCAGTTCATAATTAAAAGTTGCTGAAAGATCATCGTTTTTGGCCGCCGGCCGAAATTCACCATATGCAGTTACATCCACTTCAAACGTATTTCCCTCTTCGCGCTCGCGGCTGTAGTAGCCATGCCCGGCTGTATAGGTAAGTGATTTAAGGGTAATCCGGTCCAAGGAGAATTATAATGAAGCGACTTCAATTTTCTGTTCCAGTTCACTCAGCATTCGCTTGTGTTTGGGACTGGTTGTAAGACGTTCTTCAATCGTTGATATTGCGTGAATAACTGTTGAGTGATCGCGGCCGCCAAACTGAAGACCGATTGTTTTCAGGCTCGATTTTGTAAACTTTTTCGACAGATACATGGCGATTTGCCTCGCTTCAACAATCTCCTGTTTCCTGGTTTTTTCGCGAACTTTATTTGTATCGATCCCAAAATATTCGCACACATAATTCTGAATCGATTCGATTGAAATTTGTGTGTGGGATGTCTTAACCATGTCTTTAAGAGCCGATTTGGCCATAATCAGATCAATCTCATCCACATGCTTTAATGATGCCGTTGCCAAAAGTTTTATTATAGCACCCTCCAGATCCCTGACCGTAGACTTAAAATTGTGGGCTATAAATTCAATAATATCCGAGTCCAGGCTGATTCCGTTATCATTTGCCTTTCGCTCAAGGATGGCATAACGGGTTTCATATTCAGGAATTTGCAAATCCGCACTCAATCCCCAGCTAAATCGTGAAATGAGCCGGTCTTCAATATCGGGAATGTCTTTTGGGGGTCGGTCACTGCTTAAAATAATCTGTTTTCCATCCTGATGAAGTGCATTAAAAATATGGAAAAACTCTTCCTGGGTTTTTTCCTTACCGCTAAAGAACTGGATATCATCTACAATCAATACATCTATGTGTCTG
>JBBDMD010000127.1:0-1643 GCA_040878515.1 Balneolaceae bacterium
TCTGTCCAATCTGCAGACTTGGATCATAAACACCGGCTTCGGTTAATGCACGCGAAGCTCCGATACCGGCATTTAATACAGATGACAGTTCCGTAATCAGGTTGCGTCCCTCTTCATCTTTTACACCCCGCCCGGCGGCAACCACCGTTTCAGCTTCAGATAGATCGATTTTGTCTGATGAGGATCCGATAATTTCTTTGAGCGTTATTTTTAATTCCTTTTCATTAAAACTGAATGGAATCTCTTCAACTTTTGTGTCAGTTTCTTTTTCACGGTCATCATAAGAACCGGATCGAACGGAAATCACGCAGGGAGTTCCTTTAGCTTCAACCGCCGAAATTATTTTGGAAGCCATCACGGGCCGTTTTCCCTTTACACCGATATCTGTAAGCTCAAATTCCGACATGTCGGCAATGGCCGCTGCCTCCAGCCCGGCAGCCAATGCGCCAAGAATATCTTTTGAACTCTCTGTTGATGCAAAAGCAATAAGCCTTGGCGAAATTTTCTCAACAGCAAGTGAGCAGGCTCTTAAGAGAGGTGTGTTCAGGTGATTTTTAAAAATCGGATCTTTCACAGTGTAAATTGTTGAAGGACCATATTTTTTTAATTCGTCCAGACAGGCATTGGGATTTTCATCAATTACTAATGCTGAAGACGACAATCCGTTCAATTCTGCCAGTTCATTACACTTGGATAAGACCTCCAGGGAAGAGCGTTTTATTTTTCCGTTATTTGTAGAAATAAAGGTTAGTAGTGTACTCATGAGAATTGTTTAAGAAATTGGTATTATCTGTTTAGATGACATTTTTTTCAGTATCGAGCAGTCTTGCCACCTCGCGGCTTATTTCGTCCGGCTCTCCTTCATATTTTTTTCCGGCTTCACGTCCCGGTTTATCTTCGTATCCCGTTATTTTTGTCTGTATATCTTCTTCGGATATATTTACCTCAAGATCACTTAACGAAATTGTCTCAATCGGCTTTCTTTTGGATTGCATAATTCCCTTCAGGCTTGGTATTCTTGGATCATTCATGTCGTTCGAACAGGTAACCAAACCGGGAGACGGCAGTTCAATAATTTCCTGGCCGGCATCTCCCTGTCTTTTAACAATAAGTTTATCACCCTCAGCCGACAATCCAACTGCATTTGTTGCATAGGGTAGATTCAGCCGTTCTGCAAGCATGGAACCGGTCAGTCCTGAGTCAGTATCTTGAGACTGCTTTCCACAGGAAATAAATTCATACTCTTTATCTTCAAAAAAATGAGCCAGAATTTTAGAATAAGCGGATGAATCGAAAGACTCATCGCCGGTGGTGACAATATGAGTTCCTTTATCAGCACCCATTGCAAGAGCTTTACGGATGGTTTCTTTCGCTTTATCGGGGCCAACCAATACCACTTCAACTTCGCCGCCATGCTCTTCGGTTAGTACTAATGCCTCCTCAACAGCCGATGCATCGTAGGCGTTTAAAATATTTCTGTCGGAATCCTGAATAAGTTTACCCTCTTTGATTTGAAGGGGGGCATTCACATCGGGCACCTGTTTAATACAAACGTAAAACTTCATACTTGATGATTAATTTTCAGATTAGCTTTTGTAACCGCTTTTTTAATTTGTTTAATATACAAAACGTGAGAAAAAAAA
>JBBDMD010000127.1:1743-4211 GCA_040878515.1 Balneolaceae bacterium
AATGGTAGTATTAAATCTTTGTTTGTAACATTTCAAAAGGTCGGTACTCTTACTTACGGGATGACTTTGCGTATTTTAAAAAATAGGAGTAAAATTTGAAGAAGGTACTCATTGTAGAAGATGATTTAATTATTGCTCTCTCAACCGAAAAAATGATAGAGCAAATTGGCTATCAGGTAGTTGGAAGAGTAACTACAGGGGAAGAGGCGGTTGAAGTGGCTCTTTCAACACACCCGGATGTTATCCTGATGGACATCCGGCTGGCCGGTAAGATGGATGGCATTGAAGCTGCCACGCAGATTTTAAAAGAGATCTCAAATCCGACACTGATTTATGTGACGGGAAATACGGATCAAATCTACAAGGACAGAGCAAAGGAAACAGGGTATAAAGCCTTTCTCACAAAACCTGTACAGCTGCAAGAATTAAAAAAAACCATTGGCTGACATCATTTAAGAAATATCTGCCTTATATTCTTTTTTCTCAAAACAAAAAAGTGACGGATAAATCTGTTGAGACCTGATGCGTTAAAGAAAAAAAAGAATCCATATGTAAGGATTTTGTTATTTCTCTCAGTGATTGCACTTGGACTGTTTTGGACGGGAACTCACTCGCTGGAAGAGAGAATTGTAACGATCCGGTTTTTCCTGTTTGCACTTTCAGGATTTATAGCATTCTCAATACCCTACCTGTTTTTCCCCGACCCGAATGCATCCCTGTTGCAGCTTGGTAATATTTCCGGCCAAAACCTGCAGAAATACCTTCTTGAAAAGACCATTTCATATTTTTCTCCAGTTATTGTACTTATTGCCGTAATGCTGTTTGGAGACCTGCAGCAGCCTGCAAAAGATATACCCGTAAAAGTACTCTACTTTATAATGGCATCAATGTTTACATCAGGGCTCCTTCTTTTTTCAGTAATCAGATATCTGAAAAGCGGGATTGACTCACAATTCTGGAAAGAGTCTGAAAAGGGCAGGGAGCTTCGGAAAAACATGGCCGACTATTTTAAATTTCCCCTCGATCCCGGCTCAGTGCCAAGTTTGATCAATACAATTCTTATTGCACTGATTGGAATGCTAACACTGGTGGGATCATCCGTTCTTTATGGATTAACGGGCCCGCTGGGAGAATTGAGCATCGGGTTGATTCTTTTTGGAATTGGAGCTGGAACAGTAATGTCTGTGAGGGTGGAGTTAGAGCGTTTTTACTATTCTTCAAATGCATTCTTCAGAGAATTTTTTGGAGCTACATTAAGTGGCAAAGAAGATGTTGCTGAACGGACTACCGACCAGCTTTGGTGGGTGCCGGAAATTTTAAAAGTACATGTATGGCAATTTTTGCTGCAGATAGACAGAAAAATTCCGGCCGGCCGGGTTGTAGGAGCAGGCCATGCACTGCTATGGTTTATAGCTTATCAAAAGCCCGATGAAGAGTTTTTAACAGCTATGTGGATATTGTTTGGTGTTTCACATCATCTGTTTACCTTAATGACGTTAAATAAAGAGATGGCTCCCAAATGGTTATTGATATGGATTGGTAAAGGTTCAAAAAATTTGTGGCTTTGGAGCCGGTTTTGGCTTCAGATAAGATGGATATTACCTCTGCTTTTAAGTATGAACATACAACTCTTTATATTTGGCACTCCCGGTTGGATGGGGCAGTCCATTGTATTGTTCGTCTATCTGGTATCAGGTTTTATGGTATCTCTGGCAGGGGTGATGCAATTCAGAAAAGATGTTTATTCATAATTTATGATCGTTGTAAAAAATCTTACGAAACAGTATAAAGCAGGTGTACCCATATTTTCAGATCTCAATTACACGTTTAAGGAGGGCAGGGGCATTGGTTTAGTGGGTGCAAATGGCTCGGGTAAAACAACCTTTCTGAGAATTATGTCTGTGAATTCATTTCCAACAAGCGGAACCGTTACATATAATGGCAGCGATATTCACAAGAAACCCTCACCTTTTTTGCAGAATGTGGGACTGGTGCACGATGAAGAAACGCTGCCGCTGCATTTAACGGCTGTAGAACTATTGCAGTGGGTTTTGAAAACACGAGGACTCTGGAATCAAGATTCTGATGTCGCTATAGAAGATATGTTTGCAAAACTTTCGTTATCTGATTGTAATGAACCGATTGGTACCTATTCAACAGGAATGAAAAAGAAAACGCAGATTGCGGCAGCCATGATATTGTGGCCAAAAATACTGATATTGGACGAACCTATGAGGGGCCTGGATCAATCTACCAGGGATATTGTTTATAAAATGCTGAATGAAGCAAAAAAGAATAACACACTTATATTGATGGCTTCACACTCCATGAATGTTAATGATCTGTTTTTTGATGAGATTTTGGAATTCCCACTGTAAATTTGCGCGTAGCATTCACAATTACTTTAAACAGTAATAATTAATCTAAAAAAATACTGATGGCTGAAATTACGCTTCCGGAAGTTGAAC
>JBBDMD010000128.1:0-4099 GCA_040878515.1 Balneolaceae bacterium
GAGTGTTGAAAATAAAAAGCAGCCATTTTCAGCGGCTAATATTGAGGATAAGGTATTGTCGGACGTCCGGAACCAAAAAAGTAACCCTTCAATTCAATCTCAAACAGAATCAATTAAAAAGAGCCGCTCCAATGCAATCACAGTTTCCGTCGACAATGCAAGCTCAGCCGTTGTAAGCGTGATGGTAACGGAGCAGGTCAGGCAGTTTTCATCGCCGCAGGATGAATTTTTCAGGTACTTTTTCGGGGATCAGCTGCCCAGGGAAAATTCCAATATGGGGTCCGGATTTATCATTTCTGAAGATGGCCTTGTTGTTACAAATCAGCATGTTGTGGGGTCTAACCCGAGCGACCTGATGATTTCTACCACGGATGGAAAATCATTTAATGCAAAACTTATTGGCAGCGATGAACTTACCGATATCGCACTGTTAAAAATAGAATCGGATGAGATTTTTCCTTTTTTATCTTTTAGTAACTCTGATGAAGTAATAGTTGGTGAATGGGCTATTGCACTGGGAAATCCATTTGGTTTGTTTGAGGATGGAAAGCCGACTGTTACGGTAGGAGTTGTAAGCGCCAAAAACAGGGATTTCAGGCCCGATCCAAATAATCCGCGTGTATATATGGATATGATTCAAACCGATGCGGCTATTAACAGGGGGAATTCCGGCGGGCCGCTTTTGAATAGTGAAGGTGATGTAATCGGGATCAATACTTTTATCTATACCGGCGGAACCAGTTCGGGTTTTGTGGGCCTGGGCTTTGCAATTCCAAGCAACAGGATTGAACGGATCATTGATCAGCTGTTGACGGGCGGTGTGGTAGTGCTTGATTATGATCCGGGAATGGATTTTACTTCTATGACTGAGCAGCTGGTAAGACGGTACAGTCTGCCGTATGTACAAGGGTTATTAGTAACCAGTGTAAATAAAGGCGGCCCGGCTTTCGAATGCGGAATTATGCCCGGTGATGTTATTTTAAAAATTGGTGAAGAAAGGGTGGTCAGTGAAATGCACGCCTGGGCACTGCTCAGAGATTATGATGTAGGAGACCGCATGAATATTGAGCTGCTTCGCGAAAATAATCTATATGAAACAGAAATGATTTTAAGGCAAAAAATTTCAGGCGCTCAATAAAAAAACCGCAGATAATAACAATCATTACCTGCGGCTTCCTCTCTTGATAAATAAAAACTAAAAATACGTGTTTTTAATTCTGATCAGGCTCTTTTCATCCTTAATCCATAGTCAATAGTATGAACCTGATTTTTGCAATTCCTTACAAAAAAAAAGAAAAAAATTGAAAATTCATTAATCGCTTATAGGAAGCATAAATTTCTTATTTTCAAAGTCTATGTTAGTAGAAAAAGAGAATGTAAACAGAACAGAGTATCTGCTTGAAGTACCCGACGGGCAAAACACGGATGTACGGCTCGATAAATATATTACGGGTTTTATTCAGAATGCCACCCGTAATAAAGTGCAGAAGTCGATTAAAAACGGCCATGTGCTGGTAAACGGCAAAATGGAAAAATCCTCTTACCTGATGCAGCCAGGCGATAAAATTGAGATTGTACTGCCAAAGGCACCGCCTCCAAAAGCAATGCCCGAAGAGATGGACCTGGATATTCCCTATGAGGATGAGGACCTGTTACTGGTAAACAAACAGGCCGGAATGGTGGTACATCCCGCCTTTGGTAACTGGTCGGGTACGCTGGTAAATGGCCTTCTGTATCATACGGGGAAAAATTTATCAAATGCAGATAAAGAAACTTTGAGACCGGGAATTGTTCATCGGCTCGATAAAGATACAAGCGGACTGTTGGTGGTTGCTAAAAATGAAGTAACTCATCAAAAACTTTCCAGACAGTTCTCTGAGAAGCAGGCAGAAAGAACCTACTGGGCTATCGTATGGGGCAACCCCCCGGATGAAGGCACCATTGAGGGAAATATTGGCAGATCACCTCAGAACCGGAAAGTAATGTCTGTGAGGCCGGAGGGAGAAGGAAAAACGGCTGTAACGCATTTTAAAAAACTTGAAGCCTTCGACCATCTGGCACTGCTTGAAATAAACCTGGAAACTGGCAGAACCCACCAGATACGGGTTCATATGCAGAGATCGGGCTATTATGTGTTTGGAGATCGCACGTATGGGGGCGACAGTGTCCGGTACGGACCGAATACGGGATCTAGAAAAGCCATGTTCAATAATCTGTTCGCTAAAATGAACAGACAGGCATTGCATGCCAAAACACTTGGATTTACACACCCGACAAACTCCGAGTTTGTAGAATTTGATTCAAACCTTCCGGAAGATTTTCAATTTGTACTCGAAAAATTAAGAAATAACTGTAAAACCGAATAAGCCTAATGCCTGAAAAGAGTAAAACGATCAATATCGATGTAGAACTTGACGAAAAAAATATTCCTGAAAGTATTAAATGGAATGCAACGGACCTTAACGGATATGATGAAGCTTCCTGCAGGGCAATGATCCTGGCGCTATGGGATCACACCAAAAAAGATACACTCAGGCTTGATTTATGGACGAAAGAGATGACGATTGATGAAATGAAGATATTTTTTCATCAAACCCTTGTAACAATGGCAGACACTCTTGAGAGCTCTATCAACGATTCAAGGATCAGTGGTGATATGCGTGATTTTTGTGACTATTTTGCCGAAAAAATGGAAATAAGCGAATCCTGATGGGTTCAATGATGCCACATCACGAATAGTTCTTATATTCAGCTGGATTACAAAATAAAATAACTCTTATGCACTATCTCGAATTTGAACAACCTATTGCAGATTTAGAAAAGAAGATTGATGAATTAAATGACCTTTCGGTAGGAGATGAAGTTCTGAAACCGGAAATCGATCGGCTGCGAAAAAAAGCGGACAAGCTCAGGGAATCGATTTTTTCAAATTTAACCCGGTGGCAAAAAGTTCAGCTTGCACGCCATCCGGAGCGCCCATACACGCTCGATTATATTGAGCTGATTACAGAAGAATTTATTGAGCAGCATGGAGACCGATTTCATGCCGATGACAAAGCCATCGTGGGTGGCTTTGCCACCATTGAAGGAAAATCGGTGATGATTATCGGCCATCAGAAAGGCCGGGATACGAAGGGCAGGCAATATAGAAATTTTGGGATGGCCAATCCGGAAGGTTATCGCAAGGCATACAGACTGATGAAACTGGCTGAGAAGTTTGGAATACCGGTTGTTACACTTCTTGATACACCTGGCGCTTTTCCCGGCCTGGAAGCAGAAGAACGCGGACAAGCAGAAGCTATTGCAAGAAACCTTAAAATGATGGCAATGCTGGAAGTGCCGATTGTAAGTATTGTAATCGGGGAAGGGGCCAGTGGCGGTGCAATTGGTATTGGAATGGGAAATGAGGTATACATGATGGAAAATACCTGGTATTCGGTAATTGCACCGGAATCCTGTTCATCCATACTTTGGAAAACCTGGGATTATAAAGAACAGGCGGCATCTGCACTGAAACTAACGGCTGAAGATCTTTTGGAATTAAAAATAATTGATGGTGTAATTCCGGAACCTCTAGGCGGGGCTCACCGCAATTATAAAGTTTCTGCCGAAGCGGTAAAAAAACAGATTATGGATAGTTTGAAGCGTCTTGGGAAAATGAATGCCGATAAATTAGTAAATCAGCGTATTGACAAATACTCCGGAATGGGTGTCTGGGAGCAGGCTGATGAGAAAAGCTGATGGGCAGGATCAAAATTCCGGAATCACACCCCTTGATTACTCTTAAAAATTGCTAAACAATGATGAGTGAATGCAGTATAAAAAACTCTATGGACTCCTATTGCTGGCCCTGATGCTGTTAGTACTGTTTTCGCTGGGAAAAGGTTTTTGGGGCGATTCAGGTGCGGTTGGTGCACATTGGACAGAAAAACTATTTTATGGTGTTTGTCATCAGATTCCGGAGCGTACGTTTACGATAAATGGAAGCCTGATGGCGGTTAATACACGTTGTTTTGGAATATTTACGGGTCTTTTTGCAGGCTGGCTTTTGATTCCGGTATTGAAAAACCGGTTTCAAAATAATCATTTAATAATTTAT
>JBBDMD010000129.1:0-3931 GCA_040878515.1 Balneolaceae bacterium
TGAATATTAATTAAGCTTGTAGAAACCAATGGCTCCTTCTTCAGTTTCAATTTCCAGATTCAAAGATCGTCCGTTTATTTGAGAATCGGTAATTTCTTTTCGAACCATATCCATATCAGTAAGTTTCCGGCCATTAATTTCAAGAATTCTCCCTCCCTCCCTCACTCCACGGTTCCAGGCTTCAGAATTTCTGTCCACATTAATGATGTAAATATCAAAATGTTCTGGATCTTCCGGGGTGGACAGTGAACGCAGCGTAAAACCGGGATCATCAAATGACTGCTGCTCGATCCCAAACTCCCTGCCGTTTTCCGGAATTTCTTCCCACGATTCATCATCCTGTTCAATCTGAGGTTCATTCAGTGCAAGCTCTTCAGGGTCAGGTCTTTGTAATTCTTGTAGTTTCACATCAAAATAAACGATATCTCCATCTCTCCAGATTGAAAGTGAAATTTCATCTTCAGGCCTGAACATAGCCACTTTTTCCTGCAGCTGATTGGACTCGCTCACAGGTTCGTCATTCACCCTTAAAATGATATCACTTCTTTGAATACCGGCAATATCGGCAGCACCTCCTTCAATAACATCTACTATTCGCACGCCTTCAATTCGATCAAGCCCGGAACTTTTGGCTGCACTTTCATCTACTGATTCTATCGTAACCCCCAGTAATCCACGTTTTACATCCCCAAATTCTATCAGATCTTTTGCTACTTTCAGTGCCAGGTTGCTTGGCACTGCAAATCCATATCCCTGGTAATTACCACTCTGCGTTGCAATTGCCGTATTAATCCCGATCAGTTCACCGCTGGTGTTTACCAACGCACCTCCGCTGTTTCCCCTGTTAATAGCAGCATCCGTTTGAATAAAACTTTCAATCCTCAGTTCGTCGTTAATAATCTGAACATCTCTGCTGAGGGCACTTATTATACCCGCAGTAACTGTCGACCGCAGGCGAAATGGATTTCCAACGGCAAGCACCCACTCGCCCACCTGAAGCTGGTCAGAATTACCAATTGTTGCAAATGGCAGTTTCTTGCCGTCAACTTTTACAACTGCAAGATCTGTACTGGGGTCCTGCCCGACAATACGGGCAGAAAATGTACGCTTGTCCTCAAGTGTAACGGATATTTCATCCTTCACGGCATCTGCCACCACATGATTATTGGTCAGCACATACCCATCTTCCGAAATTAAAACACCGGATCCTACAGTTCTTGCCCTGGGTGGCATAAATCGCTGCCAGAACCGGCTATCTTCCTCCGATTCTTCTTCAATGCCCCGGTTTCGCACCGGAACAATTGTTTCAATATAAACGACTGTTGGAGTAACAGATTTGGCAACTGTCCGGAATATGAATCGATCATCAATTTTTTCCAGATCTTCATTTGACCAGTAGGGCATTTCACTTCTGTTGATCTCCGTAACACGTACTTCAGCCAAATCCAGGGAGAGCGAACCCTGACGGAAAAACATCAGAATCATTCCCAAAAGTATTCCAATCAGGAGTATTAAAATTGCTGAAAGTGCCTTATCGCGTTTGTTCATATCCGTCGTTTAAAAGTTGCTCAAAGATACGGTCGGATCTCCGGGGTTTTATACCATCTACATGATAACGATAGTATCTGTCTAATGTTTCTATAAGACCGTTTAGTTCATTTTTTGATAATTTAATCTCAAATATCCCTGCTTTCATAGAATGCAGGGATTGTATTACAAAATCAAATTGCGGTATTGTAAGTTGTACGGCGTCATCTCCCTCAGGTTCCGCCGATACTGTACCCGCCTGAATATTTAAATACCCCTTGGCTGATTTTTCACCGGCTACCGACTCAACCTGAAGCCCGATACCGGTTAGCTGAGTGAGGCGGAGCTGAACATATGGAAAAATAATTCGCGCTACCCCGGCTGCATCATTAATCCATGTTAAAAAATTAATTAAAAAATCGTAGACATCGCTATTCTCTTCATTATCATGCACAAGCTGAGAAACCAGTTCAAGTGTTGTTGTAGCCAGTGCCATTTTCTCCAGGTCTACCCTGAGATTGTGCAATTTTCTTGAATATGAACCTTCAGACAGAGTTTGAACGGATCTGGAACTCTTATAATAGTAAATTACCTCTAAAATCTGACCGGGTACCAGCAGTGCAGCAAACTTACTTTTGGGCCTCCTGGCCCCTTTTGCTATAACCGTTACCTTGCCATGGTTTTTGGTAAAAAGCGTAGCGATAAGACTCGACTCCTGAAAGTCTACTGTACGAAGTACAATGGCTTCTGTTTTGTTAATCAAACCCGTTTATAATAGAGGTTGAATTTATCTGAGGTTCTTACTTATGAAGTACACCTTTATCTTCCAGAATTTGCACCAGCGAAGGCAGGAAAGTGAGGGCGGTTATTAATGTCATGCCAATTCCTACCACAGCCATAATCCCTATAGATTGCAGCCCGGGATGCGTGGTAAAAAGCAAGCCTGCAAACCCCATCATAGTTGTAAGAGAGCCGATAGTTATATGCTGGCCTGTACTCGACAAAACCTCCCACATGCTTCTGTTTCCTTCTCCTCGGTATCTGTGTGCAAGGTGGATACCATTATCACAGCCAATACCAAGTATAGCAGGTAGTACAACAAGGTTATAAAAATTGAATTTCAGTCCAAATAACAGAAGTACACCAAACAGCCAAAGCAGGCCGATAACCAGTGGAATGAGTGCAATTAAAGACCACTTTAAATTCCTGAATGAGAAGAGCACAAATATGAAAACAACAATAAATGTACCCGCCACCATATACGGGCTTTCAGTACGCATTAGGTCGAGCATGGAAGCAGCCACGATTGAAGTACTCCCGGCATAATATACTTTCCCGTCAGAGAGTTCAATTTCCGATATCTGGTTCTTAAATTCAATAGATTTCCGGCCGTCAGACAAACCCGCATTCGGATATATAATTACAAAACGCCCTATTTCACCGTCCTTTGTTAAGAATCTATTCTTTAAAAAATCAGGAATTTGTTCTTCACTCAGCGGTTCCACGGTTTGGGAGGCGCGCCGGAGGGTATCCAGGTTGCTGTCTTCCTGATCAACTATAAAAGGGTCCCTCAGCAGTTCACGAATGTTGGCGATATATTCCAGTTTTTCATTTGCAAGTTCCTCCGTTGGCGGGAAACGCTCCTGAAGAGCTTCCACTTCACTGATCATGGTGCTGGGATTCGTCTCCTTTCGTTCCCTGAGAATTTCTATAATTTCAAAAACATCTTCATTCGAATCTGCAATAATATATGCCGGGTTTCTCCTGTCAGATTCATCCACTCCTCTGGAAAAATCACGAAACTGTTCATACTCCGTAAATTCCGGTTCCAGTTTACCAAACTCATATTCAAACTCAAGATTTGAAGAGAATATTAATACAGTAACAGAAACTATAACCCCTATAGAAACAATAATTCTGGCAAAAGGAAACCGGTGAATAATGGGATTCATTTGTTTCTCTTCCGACTGTTTGTTCAGCAGGATCCAGTTCCATCTTTCAAAAATTACCAGTATTGATGGCAGTACAAAAAGCATACAGAACAGCGCGAAAAGTATCCCCGTACCTGCAATAAATCCAAACTCAGAAAACCCCCTGAAATCAGCAAAGATAAGCACAAAGAGTGCAGAGGCCGTTGTCAGAGCACTTACAATGATGGCTGCTCCTGTTTTATCATAGGCGCCCAGCACACTATTTTCAACACTATCCCCTTCACCTCTGAGTTCTATATAGCGGGCGTAAAAATGTATGCCATAATCGATCCCAAGGCCAAAAAGAATCACAAATAGCACGGATGTCATGGTATTTAATACGCCCAGATATAAATATGCGATCCCAAAGGTCCACATCAGACTGATCAAAAGAGGCAATCCAATAACCAGCACAGGTATAGGAGCCCTGATGA
>JBBDMD010000130.1:0-3896 GCA_040878515.1 Balneolaceae bacterium
GCCGGTTCTGTTCACTTCGGCAATGCTTTGATCCAGAACCCAGGTTTCGTAATACCAGGCTCTCCAGAACCAATCCAGATCCCGTCCGGCTACATCTTCAATGGTATTGAAGATATCCCATGGATAGGGGTGTTTGTACGCCCATCGCTCAAACAGTTCGTGATGTGCCTCCATAAAGAGATCTTCTCCCAGAACTCCGCGAAGTGCAATTAAAACAGATGAGGGCTTGGGATAGGATGCGACTCCATAAGCCGGGCCGGGATAATGATAATCAGACCACCTCATCATTTCACCTTCAAAATCGGTGCCGGCAATGCGAAGGTATCCGCCAAATTCATCCGTATTACTAAACCGGTCACTTCCATAAAAATCGATACTGGCCAGATGAGTGTGAAATGATGTATAACCCTCATCAATCCAGGTATACCGGCGTTCGTTGGTACTGATAATCATTGGAATCCACATATGAGCCAGTTCGTGGGCTGTTACACCATAGAGGCCGACGGGTCCGGCATTGTTATAATCGCCGATAATGGTCATCATTGGGAACTCCATTCCGCCTCCAATAATTTCAGCTCCTTCAACGGAAGTCATATGCGGCCATGGATAAGGTGTATTAGTATAGTCTGAAAGAAAGTTGATGGAGTGCTGTGCGTACTCCGCCTGCTGGCTCCAGAGTGGCGCTGAATCGCGGAAAAAAGTATTAATTCTTGTGTAATCAGTTTCTCCGTCACCATCCAGATCTCCGACCGCTGTTCTGGCAGCATCCCATTGCGACTCCAGGGTGGCACTGAAAGCTACGTCACGAACCCGTTCGGAATAAAACTTCCAGGTCAGCATTCCATCTTCCGATTCCATGGTTGCATCATCCAGTTCATTAAAACCGGCAACGGTAACTACATCATCACTTTCGCCGGCAGTATGATACCTTTGTAAAGTGCGCTCCGATAGTGTTTCTTCAGGATTCAGAAATTCACCCGTTCCCATCACGATCCATTCCCGTGGTGCCGTAACCGTAAGGTCGAAATTCCCGAAGTGATGATAGAATTCCGCATTCCCCAGAAAGGAATCATCCATCCATCCATATACATCATCATACACTGCAACATGCGGGTACCAGTAGGCGATATAAATGAGATTGTCGCGGCTCCAGCCCATACGGCCCGAAGCTCCCTGCTGAGGAATATCGAAAGACCATTCGAACTCCATATCTACCGAGGCCCCGGATTGTACGCTTTCTCCGGGAAAAATATAGAGCCGGGTACCGTCAATTACATATCCGGAACTGTTTTGAGTCCACCGGGAGTACATATTTGTCTCTTCAAGTTCCTGTCCGTTGAGTGCAATAAGGGTAAAATCTTTTCCCCCGGTAATTTCAGTGGACTCTTTTTTTGGAGTTCCTTCTTTATGCAGGTTTTGAGCCAGTTCAAGGACAATTACACTAAGGTCAATAGGAGAATTATTCTGATAAGTGATGTAAGCTTCGCCCCGGATTGATTTTTCATCAGGATCAAGGGTCGCTTTTAATACGTAATTAGCTTCATTCTGCCAATAATTACGGCCGGGTGAGCCATCTTCTGACCGGGTGCCATTCTCAACAGCATTTCTGTAGGCATCGGGAACATCAAGTGGATAAGGCAGGGGGCGTTCAATGTCATCAACAGATTGTTCAACCTGATCCGTTTGTGCAGTGGTTTGCCGGTCTGTTTCCTGAACCTGTTCTGAAGTGCTGCAGGAGGCAGTAAACCCTCCTATAAAGAGTAGAATGAATAGTGTTTTTAACTGAAGTTTTAACATTGTGAAGAATATACTGAGGTGTTAAAATTGAATTTGAATGAATTACACATCTATAAACAACGAAAAACATTTATAAATGTGATTACTCGCTTATAATGCCTGCCTGAACGAGGCTTCTTTTGAGCTCTTCAAATTCGACAGGCTTGATGATGTAGTCGGTATAATTGGTTTTTTTTGCCCTTTCCCTGTGAGCAGGATCAGAATTACCGGTAATGTAAATGACCGGGACTGTAGAGAATTCCCGGATTTCCATCATGGCATCGATACCGTCAATGGACCCCTCAAGAAAGATATCCATTAAAATAAGGTCCGGATCAAGCTTTTTAGTGACATCAACGGCTGTTTTACCGTAAACAATCTCACCTTCCGTGTCAAACCCAAGCCGTTCCATATAATTTTCATATAAAAGATTGAGGATTAAATCATCCTCAACGATAATCACTTTCTTTTTACGAACCATGCGTAGTCATTTTCAATCTGATTGTATTCTATTTGAATAAGCTAACATAATTAACGGATATGACGAAAAAGAGAATAACTTTTTTTTAAAGAATTCAAAATACCAATATTGGATTAAACTTTAATCTTAAATTTTATACTTGTGTTTCATGACCAATCTGTTGGTTTTTTTTTATGATTTGAATGATACTTTCTTGTAAAGCATTTATATCTATAAATACAGAAGAATAAATAGTGTAAACGGAGTACATCATGAACGTGAAAGAAAAGACTAAAAAAGAGCTGGAACAACGCATTGAAAAACTGGAAAATATCATTGCGAGTGAAGGAGTCGGGTCTGATTATCTGGAAAAGGCTGAGCGAATTCAGCGTGATTTGAACCTTGCATTACTTCTGGGGACATCCGCTGCTGTTCTGGGTATTTCGGCCTGGGTGATCTATAAAATGAAGGATGAGTAAAGCGGAAGAATGAGAGACATAGCTCTCTGACTGCTGACAGGTTCAACTAGCCGGTGTAATACATTGTTCTCTACTTCTGATAGAAAATACTATTATGTTTAAGAGTAGATAATTTTTCTGAATAAGCAGGCAAAAAACGCTTTAGACCCAAAATGTATGATAGGAAATCGTGTAAAAAAATTATTGGCTGTAACTGCAGTATCAGCAGCACTGCTTGTATTCATTATAATTGTGAACCAGGTGGTTCAGTTTTCAGCATTTTTGAACCAAATTAATCCGATTCTGGGGCAGGTTTCATTGGGTGTTTTTTTACTCGTACTGTTGGTGGCAATTTTGACACCTGCGTATCTCTATATTAAATTGCCGGGTCCGTTAATTCCGCCAAAAGAAACCGATGGCCCCGTTTATGACCAATATATCCGGAAGCTTTCTAAACGTCTTGCGGCAAATCCGATCGTAAAAGATTATAAAATTGAGGGCGTTGAAAATGTGAAGTCCGTAATCAAACAACTGGATGAAGAGTCTGATAAATCGATCAGGCGGACAGCCAATCGTGCGTTTATCACGACGGCAATTTCCCAAAACGGGGCATTGGATGCACTTTTCATTCTGGGACTTCAATTCCGGCTGATTTGGGATATAGCCCATATTTACGAGCAGCGGCCGTCACTCAAAGACCTTGGTTTTCTTTATACCAACGTAATGGTTACGGCTTTCATCGCGAGCAGCATAGATGAAGCAGAATATTATGAAATTGTGGAATCATCGATGTCGCAGGGCATCGGTTCTATGGTGTCGATGGTACCGGGAACAGCACTGATCGTTAATTCTGCGATCACCGGCAGTTCTAACGCATTTCTAACTCTTAGAATCGGGAAGGTTACCCAGCAATATTGCGGTTCACTGGTTAGGCAGGAGCGGCAAACTATCCGGAATTCAGCAACCGCGAAGGCGGCAAAAATGCTGGCAGGGATTGTATATGAGGGCAGTAAAAAGCTGGTGCGTTACATGGGATCAGCGCCACTGAGAATGGCATCGAAACCTTTCTACAGGAAGGAAAAAGAGAAATGAATAATTGCAAAGCAATTTTCCATAAAAAAACCCTGATACCAAAATGATACCAGGGTTGTACCTCGGGCCGGGCTCGAACCGGCACTGGCATTTAAATACCAATTGGATTT